>CAMWSW010000141.1 GCA_947176975.1 uncultured Clostridia bacterium
GTTAGGATGTCGCTAATGGAAGGTATTCTCAATATAGATAGCCTACCGCTTGCGCCGGCTGTAAAGAGCAAAATCAAAGTCTTTTCCGAAGTCGTCGCAGTGTTGAAAGAGAGAGCCAATATGCCTCTCGTAGACTACGTAGATTTCGTCAATTCTTTCGTCAACTTCGCAAGTCAGTACGACCCAAGAGACGAAGAGGACAAGAGCCGACTTGACAACATCGACGAATATATCACGTCCGTTAAGGAGTATTGCAAGGACAACGCAAACAGCAAGCTTGACGAATATTTGCAGTCCGTCTCCCTTGTCACCGACACCGACCAACCTATTGAAAATTGCATTACGCTTGCCACCATTCACGGCGTAAAGGGATTGGAATACAAATGCTGTTTTATTGTGGGACTTGAGGACGGATTGTTTCCAAGTTTGAGAGAAGACGACGACCAAGAAGAGCGTCGTATTATGTACGTCGCCGTGACGAGAGCAAGAGAGAAGTTGTATTTGACCAACGCGCAATCGCGGTATAGGTACGGTTTCAGAGATTTCAATATTATGCCGTCGCGTTTTCTCAAAGAAGGCGGATTCATTCAAGAACCGCCTGCAAGAAGCTCCGTCGGCAACATTATGCGCGACTTCAACGACGATTTCGGCGGATATCAGGAAGTACCGCAGAGGACTCAAAGCAACTACAGCAAAATTCAAGAGATGAAGAAACTCATGAAGAGCTACGCCTCTACGCCCGCCTTTGCCAAGAGCGCAAATACGGCAACTCCTCAGTCAAAAGATACTTCGATATTCAAAGTGGGTATGACCGTCGAGCATTCGCGTTTTGGACAGGGTAAGATTATTGCAATCACCGGAGAAAACGCAAAGATAGAGTTTCCCGTATTGGGTGTAAAGCAGTTTAACTCGCGACTTGCGCCAATTAAAATTGTTCAATAAAAAGAAAGGCTCCGCAAATCTAAAATGCGTCTTTTCCGCCAATCTAGCATTTGGCTCACGCCGACGTACAGCAAGTACGACGACGCTCGTCAAAAACTATCTTGACAAAAAATCCGCTATTTTATAAACTGCGTATCTTTCTTGTTATTGAACGTATAAAAGTAAGATAAAATTAATATATAACTGTTGTAAATCGAATAATTTAGGAGAGTTTATGAATAAGACCGAGAGAATGACAGAGCTTGTAAATTTGCTCAACGAATACGCCTATCAATATTACACGTTGGACAATCCCACGGTTGCCGACGTTGAATACGACAGACTTTACGACGAGCTTGTCGCATTGGAAGGCGAACTTGGTTTCAGCCTCGACAATTCTCCCACCAAGCGCGTGGGCGACGTGATACTCAAAGGCTTCAAGAGCGTACGTCATCTCGGCAGGTTGTATTCTCTCGATAAGTGTCAGACCAAAGATGCGCTTTCGGCTTGGCTTGACAAGCTCGTCAAAGCCCAAGGATATATGCCCAAATGCTCACTCGAATACAAATTCGACGGTCTGACGATAAATTTGCTCTATAGAGACGGCAAGCTTGAGAGGGCTTCCACGAGAGGCAACGGCATAGAGGGCGAAGAGGTGACCGAACAGGTCAAGACTATCAAATGCATTCCGCTTGCCATTGATTACAAGGGCGTCGTGGAAGTGCAGGGCGAAGGTATTATGCGACTTTCCGCGCTTGCCGAATATAATGCGAAAGAGGGCGTTACGCCACTCAAGAATGCCCGTAACGCAGTAGCGGGTGCTATAAGAAATCTCGACCCAAAAGTCACCGCGTCGAGACGTCTCGAAGTGATATGCTACAACGTAAATTATATCGAAGAAGACTTTGCGTCGGGCAGCGATATGATTGCGTTTTTGAAGCGCAATAAGTTTAAGGTCAGCGACAAATTTGATTTGTTCGACGACAAGCAAAAACTTATCGACGGGCTTGACGAAATACAGGAAAAGCGCGACAGCCTTGACTTCCTCATTGACGGAGCGGTAATCAAAGTCGACGATACGGCTATCCGCGAGGATATGGGATATACGGAGAAGTTCCCCAAATGGGCGGTTGCCTTTAAGTTCCCTGCGCAAGAAGCTACGACCACGCTCCGCGACGTGATATGGCAAGTATCGCGTACCGGCAAGCTTAATCCTTTGGCTGTACTCGACCCCGTTGACCTTGCGGGCGTGACGGTCAGCAGAGCTACGCTGTCCAATATCAGCGAGATAAGACGCAAGGATATCAAGATTGGAAGCCGTGTGTTTATTCGCCGCAGCAACGACGTAATACCCGAGATATTGGGTATTGCAGAGCATACTCCTGATTCCGTCGAAGTGCAAAAACCCACAGTATGTCCCGCTTGCGGAGCTCCCGTAATCGAAGACGGGGTATTCCTCAAATGCTCCAACGCAGCCCACTGCGCACCCGCTATAGTGTCGGCAATGTCGCACTTTGCGTCGCGCGACGCAATGGATATTGACGGCTTGTCGGACAAGACTTTCGAGACGCTTTACAACGAGGGCAAGCTCAATCATTTCGTAGATATATACAATCTCAAGGCGGAAGACTTTGAGGGCATAGAGGGATTCGGCGACAAAAAGATAAGCAATATTTTGAGCGCTATCGAAAAGAGCAAAGATACCACGCTTGACAGATTTATCTACGCGCTTGGCATTGCCAACATAGGCAAAAAGGCGGCAAAGCAACTTGCCGACGAATTCAAGACTTTGGACAATATTATCAATGCAAATTATTTTGACCTCAAGGCAATCGACGATTTTGGGGATATTATGACGGGTGGGCTCATAGAATATTGGGCGGACGAAAGACATATCCAAGAGGTCGAAAGCCTGCTTGCAAGAGGCGTCAAAATCGCGCAAAAACAAGCGGTTGAGGGAGCTTTGAGCGGAAAGAAATTAGTGTTGACTGGCTCGTTGCCCACGCTCAAGAGGTCGCAGGCAAAGGCGCTCATTGAGCAAAACGGCGGAGAGGTCTCCGACAGTATTTCCAAGAGCGTCAATCTCGTCGTCGCAGGCGAAGACGCGGGAAGCAAACTTGCCAAGGCGCAAAAGCTTGGGATAGAGATAATAGACGAAGAAAAACTCAGGGCAATTATCAAGGGATAAATATGGATTATCTTGCAATTATCATCATTACTTTAATATCCGGCGTTATAGGCACGGGTCTTGGCGGAGCGGTAGGCGCAATCTTGCGTCGGGAGTCCAACAAGATCGTGTCGCTTTTGCTGTCATTTGCGGGCGGTATTATGCTTGCGGTGGTATGCTTTGATCTTATGAATCAGCCTGTTGAAATGATGAAAGAGGGAACTTTGCCCTCGTATACTCCCGTGATAGTGGTATTGGCGGCAGCCATAGGCTACGCCGTGGTATATATCCTCAATCACGTCATTGACAAGCACGCAAACAAGGAAGTAAAGCATATTGACAAAAATCACCCGACGACCGCAGACGACCTTGACGAATTGATACACGCTGACCACTTCGAGAGTCACAAAGAGGGCGCAAGCAATTCCCGTTCCAATTTGTTTATTGCGGGACTCGTGATGATGATTGCAATCGCGTTGCACAACTTGCCCGAGGGTATGGTAATAGGCGCTTCTTACGCAATGGAAGAGGACTTGACTGCAAATCTCTTTTCAAGCACTGGCTTTATTATGGCGATAGTCATTGGATTACATAACGTTCCCGAGGGTATGGCGGTATCCGTGCCGTTGATATCTGGAGGCATGGGAAAAGTCAAAGCGGTACTTCTCACCGCATTGAGCGGACTGCCGACGGTGTTCGGCGCTTTGCTTGGCTACGCGCTTGGCGGTATCAGTCCAGTTATGCTAGTGTTGTCGCTGGGTTTTGCAAGCGGGGCAATGCTTTACGTCGTATTCGGAGAATTGCTGCCCGAGTCGATTTTGATGTGGAAAAGTAAATTACCCGCAGTCTCTGTGTTTATTGGTGTACCTGTATCGTATACACATCTGCCGCAGCCGACGAACTCTAAGGTGTAGATCTCGGTGGTCG
>CAMWSW010000142.1 GCA_947176975.1 uncultured Clostridia bacterium
GCGTCAACCAAATAATTGTAACCTTTGTTTTTTACGCTTACGCCGAGTTTGTTAAACTCGTCTTGCACAAAGTCGCGCATTTTGTTTTCTAATTGGTCTTCGGTAAGCGTCGCAAGCGCTTCTTCTTCACCGCCCAAAATTTCAGGCATAACCAAAAGCAGATGATTGACAACCATTTTGGGAGAATAACCTTTTTGCCATTTTGCAAATGCGTAATCCGCGCCCATCTTCTTTGCGCTCTTGCCCGCAACTTTACTTGTGCTATTTGTGTTGACAATTATGTACGGCTTAGGACAAAGAACGGTATTGCGCAGTTTGTCCAAAAGGTCCAGTCCGTCACCCATGCCGTCTTGCAATTCCAAATCCAATATTACCGCGTGCGGATTGTGGGTGCGAATAAAGTCGAGAGCGGCGTCAGAAGATTTCAAAGCGCCTGCAATGCAAAGTCTATCCGCATTTGCGTCAATCTCTGAAATCAAGGCATCTCTGTCATTTTCGTCGTCTTCGACAATAAGTACGTTAAGTTTAGTTGTCATAAGTAATTTATATTTACGCTTTTATATCGCTTGCAATAGCGTCGGCAAGTTTCTCAAGCTCTGCGTAGCTCTCTGCATTCAAAGCAGACTTGACGGTGACTTTCGGCTCGATAATTTTGTTGTTCTTGAGTTTCTCGAGAGTCTCGCTCATGAGCTTTGCGCTTGCTGGAGTCCAAGTGCCGTTTTCGATAAAGGCAAAGGCTCTGTTTTGCAAGTTGTGTTCGGCAAGTTCGTGCAAAGCCGTCTGCATCGGCGGGAACAAAGACATATTGTAAGTCGCGCAAGCAAAGACGATATGCGATCTCTTGAAGCTTTCCGCGATTACCTTTGAATAATGATTTGTAGACGCATTGAGTACCTCGATATCCGCTACTCCTCTGTCGCCAAGCAAATTGGCAAGCACTTCTGCGGTATTCTCCGTATGACCGTGAATTGAGCCGTATACGATAAGCACGCCCTTTTCCTCGGGAGTGTAACTTGCCCACTTGGTATATTTGTCAAGGATATACCCGAGATTCTTTCTCCATACCGGACCGTGCAACGGACATATCTTGGATATCTCAAGTCCGCTTGCCTTCTTCAAAAGATTGGTCACTTGCACGCCGTACTTGCCTACTATATTTGTAAAATAACGTCTTGCGTCGTCAATCCACTTATTCTCAAAATCGCACTCGTCGGCGAAAATATTGCCGCTCATTGCTCCGAAAGAACCGAAAGCGTCTGCCGAGAAAAGCACCTTGTCGGTAATATCGTAAGTGACCATAGCCTCGGGCCAATGCACCATAGGCGCAAGTACGAAAGTCAAAGTATGCTTGCCCACGCTCAAAGTGTCGCCCTCTTTGACGACAACCTTGCGGGATTCGATATCAAAATCAAAGAATTGCGACATCATTACGAAAGTCTTGAAGTTGCCGACAATCTTTACTTCGGGATATTTTGCGACGATTGCGCCGATATTCGCGCAGTGGTCGGGTTCCATATGATTGACTACGAGATAGTCAAGAGCTCTACCGCCAAGAACGTGTTCGACGTTTTCCAAGAATTGCAAACTTGCTACGCTGTCCACCGTGTCAAAAAGCACGGTCTTTTCGTCAAGCAAGAGATATGAGTTGTAACTCATACCTCTGTCGACTGGATATACGCTTTCAAAAAGTGAAATTTTGCGGTCGTTTACGCCAACCCAAAACAAATCTTCGTTGATTTTCTTTACGCTATGCATAATATACTCCATTAAAAAATTATTGCGTGTATATTTTAACACAGCTAAATAAAATTATCAATATATTTTATCTAATTATTGCTTGTCCTTTCTCGAGCGTGGAGATTGGTGTGATTTTCGTCCGCTCAAAGGCGAAGTGAAGTCGTCAAGTGTACTTGCCGTACACGTCGACTTCCCGAGTCCTGCAGTTAGGGCGGAAGGCGCGCCGATATACACGGTCGCGCTATTAAAGACCAAACTTGATACCTGTGTGAAATTTATTATACTTATCTACGTACTTATCAAGTATTGCGATTACGTCGTCGGCATTGCTTACGCCATAGACCTTATCTTCGGGGATTTCGGGATAACGGTTGCGTTGATCCATTCTGGTATTTGCGACCTTACTGCTCCATCCGTCCACACAGTCGCACGCCATGATAAGTCGCATCATAGGCCAAGCGAAAGCAATCTCCGAGAGAGTGCCTGCTCCGCCGCCTACGGCAATGACCGCGTCTGCATTGGCTACGATAGAATTACGCAACATATCAAGTCCCGTGGATATGACTATGTCTGCGTACTCGTTGTGCACCGTCCTGTCGAATGACGGAATAATGGCAATGGTATCGCCGTCTTGATATTTTTCCGACGACCTTGCGCCCGCAAAAGCCGCTTCCATAACTCCGCCGAGTCCGCCCGACTGAATGCGGTATCCATTGTCGATAAGCGCCTTGCCCACCGAGAATGCAAATTTATATTTAGGTCCGTCTTTTTCTATTTTACTATCTCCCACGATAGCTACGATTTTTCTCATATTTTCCTCCGTTTTCACATTGTTGCTTATATATAATATTATCCATATATACAAAACGTGATAAGTACGATTTATATATTTATTGTATCATATAAACGCGTTTTGTCAAGACGGTTAGTTTTTGTTCTTTTTCGTATCTATCTCCAAAGCAGGTTTATCTTTTGCATTTAACGGAGATATCACAGACTGTCCCAATTGCGTCTCTATATCGCTACGCGCATTTTTTGCAACGTTTCCGCCACGCTTCGCAACAGCTTTGCTTGCTTCAAAAGTTTCGGGTTGCTCCTGTCTGGAAATCGCCGTAGTCGTGACTTCTGCCAACATATTGAGTACCAGCTCAATATTGGTCATATTGTCTCTTAAATTCTCTTTCTTGAGTCCTTTGATTTGCTTATACTCTTGCACGCTATATCCGCTCCAAGCCTTCGTCATCTCATTAGTAAGAATAGCGTAATCTTTTTCCTGCTCTATCCCGCGAGCCTTCCACTCGTCTGTAAGCTCTTTGCGCATTTCAATAGTCTGCAAACGTTGATTTATCCAGCCCTCCGTATAGCCTTTTGCTCGATAATAATCTGCTCCGCGAAGTATGGCTTTTTCTGGATCGGCAATCTCGTCCAAACGCTCGCTTCCTACTTTCGCCAACCACATTTTAAAAGGCTCTGCCTTTGGCGAAGGTATTGATTGAACAAGACGAAGTACGCCTTGAGTATCGAGAATGTCTGTCAATCTCATTTTGCCGTCGGCGGCTAGCATTTTCAACTGGTTACAATTTGTAACCGTTTCGTTTCCTTCGGCTTTCAATCTATTTTTCAAGACTTTCCAATAGTTTCTAGAAGCTTGATAATCAACGCTATCTGTCAATACCGAAACAATATCAACTACGGAAAAATACCACTCTTCATCTTGCGCATTCCATACTGTGCGAACTTGTTTGCTTTCAAATACTTTTATCTTGTTTTCCATATTTCACCTTGCAATTATTTATCAAAAATATTATACCATTTTTTTATAAACTTTTCAATATTATTATGCAAACAAATAAAGGCTGTCTTGTTTTGACAGCCTTTTTATTTATCCATTTTTATTAGTCGTTGCGTTTAAAAACTTTAACAAGATTTATCAATTCTTTCCTCTTTTCCGACGATAACGATCCCAACTCATCCAAAAGCATCTTTTGTTCTTCTGTCAAAGCCATTAACTCATCACCGTCAAGAAGGAAATCTATAATCGTAATTCCCAATGCACCACATAAAGAATCTAATACAAGTAAAGATGGAATAGAATGTCTATCTCTCCAATTATATAAAGTGGATTTTGAAATACCTGCTTTTTCAGCTAGTTTATAAATAGTCAACCCCTTCTCTTCTCGCAATTTATCTAATTTTTCATAAATCATTTTGCCATCAGATAAATCAAGCATATGTTTTCCCCCAATATT
>CAMWSW010000143.1 GCA_947176975.1 uncultured Clostridia bacterium
GAATATAGAATATTCTTCCAAGGTTAAATTTGCTTTGGAGGGGGAGCGACTCAAGATTTTTTCATCAAAGTGGCAGTCTTATTGCAAAGCCAACGTCAAGACCGTCGATAAAGACCAACGAGAAGGCGTAATTTCCAGGCTCAAGGAATACGAAGAAGAGCTCGTCGAGCTTATGAGCAAAGAACTCAATATCAGCGATTACGTCAACGAAGCCGACCAAGACTTTTTCTCCGAAAGCAGACGGTTAAAACGAAATTAAACTATATAACGTTTTATATTTTAAAAGTAAAGAAAAGTTGACAATTTGTAAAGTAAAGTTAACAGCATATTTATTGACAGTGGTTATCGTTGTGTATATAATAACTATATTTAATATAATATTTTAACAAAATTGTCAAGGAGAAAATTCAAATGAAAAAGAAATTAGTAACAATTGTATTGCTTAGTTTAATGATTGCGTTAGTAATCTTTGGCTCAGTTGGGAACGCATTAGCAGAAGAGATAACTTTATCTCTTATGAGTTATCAAAGCGAGGAGATTTCTCAAGAGGAGATTGATTTTGCTTTGTATAATCTTCAATATAAGTTGGAAGTTGAAGAATTACCAAGATTGATTAGAGTGGAAGAAGTCTATGACTTTAATGAGGAGCCACTGTATTGTTTGTATGAATTAGATGGATATTATATGATAGTTATCCGCAATACAGGCTCGGTCTTAGAAAGAGGAGAGGGCAACTCTGCATATTATGGTAACAATAATGTTAAGTACTACGGCGGATATCAAGAGTACTACGTACTTCAAGACGGAGGATATAAAAATGTGCTTACAGGCGATATCGCTAGCAAATCAAGAATTTCTCAAATGCAATTAAGAATGAGTGAATTGAGAGAATTAGATTATCAAGATTATTTAGAGGCAATGTCTACTCCAATGACGTATGGTTCGAGTAATAGAAATAATATTACCAAATTGGGGAAAAATATTAAAGATTTGATAGACTTTGCATATGGAAATGAAAATTATTTATTTGATTATTTTGCAGAAGAAATCAATATAGATTTTCAACTAACCAACAATAATTCAAATATATATAGAGAGGATCACTCTTTTAAAGTTAATGATGAGTATTATGGAACTGTATATTCTAGATACTTTGATGATTATTTCTACGGTTGTGATTTGCTCTATCCAAAAAATTATGATAATGAATGCTCACTAGTAACTATGACAATGTTGTTGCAGTATTATTATAGAACTGGAATTAATGAAAGTTTATTAGACCCTTTCTATGATCATCCATATCATAGTGATATTGAAATACAATTTTATCCACTCAAATCGCTTGCTGAGACTGTAAAATCAGATTTAAAAACATATTTAAATACGATAGTACCAAGTACTAACGCCGCAACATACGTTAATATGGATGCTGCATTTGATAGATATTTTAAAGCAAATGGCATTAATTGCGAATCAATACATTTTACAAGTTATACAAATGTTAAAGCTGCTATAGATGGTGGTCATCCTTCAATATTTAATACAGGAGCAGGAACAGGATATAGTTATGACAAAGAAGAAGATGGAAATAAAAGAAGCATAGATGTTAGTTGGCATAATCTCATAGCTTACGGGTATACTACAAATTCTAGTGGGGTTTTAGATGAGTTTTTATGTCATGCGGGATGGCATAAAACGATTACAGATACATACTCCAATCCTAATGGTGCAGAATGCGCAAAATTATTTGTGAATAAATTCGCGGCGATTGGTAATCTTCATTTGTCATATTAATTTTTAGAGCTAATATAATGTAAAGTTGGCTATCTGCAAAATATTTAAATTATTATGTGGATAGCCGATACAAATTGGCGGTTGTGGTGTATTATAAGTATAAGGGGGAAAATTCGTATGACCAAAAAGTCAAAGATGATAATCTCTGTTATAGGAGTTATTCTATTTGTTGCTATTATTGCGACAGGGGTAATGACGTGTTATTTATTAAATGAAAACAGTGATATAGTTTATTCTTCTTCTTATGTAGATTATTTAAATCTGCCATATATAATGCAAGATAATGCTATATATCTTGATAGCAATTTCTTTAAAGAAAATGATTTGATTTTTAAGGCAATAGACGACAAAACTTTCGATAGTTTAATGAATGAAGTACGGATTAGTGGCGAATGTAAATATCGTTTGAGTTCATACTTTATTGATTTAACGGGTAAAAACGAAAGTGTGACGTCTTATAGTTTTTCTTTGATAAGAAAAGAAGACAGTGATAAAATACCAATTGAAATTCAAGTTAATTGTTGCAAAGAAAATTTGTTAGTTTTGGTTGGCGCTACAAAATACGGGGATTGTAAATATAAAAAAAATAATTGGAATATTATTCAGGCAAAGGCTTCTTCAAATAAGTATAGTATGTCAGTGCATTTGGACATAAAAAAAGGTTACAATTATACTAAAGAAGAACAAGACTTGATTGAAGAGAGCATCATTAAATCTATAATTGATAATATAATCACTTATGACGAAATAATTGCAAGAGGTGGCGTATGACGAAGATAGACAAGACGTGGAAAGCTGTGGTTTTGATGATATCAATCAACTTAATAGTTGCGCTTGCTTTCGTTATAGGATTTGCCTGCAAATATACAAAGACGCCTTATATTGCGGGCGCTAGGGCAATTGAATTTGAGAATCTGTCAAAGATAATGGAAGACGACGTGGCGTATCTGTCGACAGAGTTTTTTGACGAAAACAATTTGGAGATTGTGGATATCTACAGCGGATATGAGTTCAACGGAAGAAAAAACACAACCGATACTGCAAAAAGGTTGGGACAAGTAAAATTATGTTTTGATTTAAACAAGGTGCTTGCAAGTCAAAGTTTTGATAAGCGAATTAAGAATATAGAGTCGTATGAATATACTTTGAGAAGCGATGCTTATCCGTCAATATCCATAAAGGTGCAAGGCATAGTAGGCAAAGATAAAAAAGCAAAATATGAGCATAAATACGGCAATTTTGCTTATTCCAAAAGTATCAACGATAAATCTATTTCTTATGAAACGCAAGTCAATTCAAGTAAGAAGAAGTCGAGCAGATTGAGATTTACGGTAATTGCAAGCGACGATGGTGAAATAGACCAAACTTTGGCAGACGAATTGTTTGAGAAGGCATTGTCAAATATTGTCGTTTGTGAAGTTGTGAGTTGCTTGTGAGGGGGGATGGATATGACTAAAGGTAAGAAGGCATTAAAAGGTATAGGTATTACGCTTTTGGTATTGCTGATTTTAGCGGCAATAATATTTGGGATAATTATTGCAATACTCAATGGCGGATATAATCCCGATGGCGCAGCTATTGAATATTCATATCTCAGAATCGTTATGCAAGACGACGTGGTGTATTTAGCCGATGAGTTTATGTCGGAAAACAATCTTTCTTTTAAGGTGTTGCCTCCCGAAAATCCTTATCATAATATAGATAACGCTGTTTATTTGAATATAAATAGGCGAAAAGTTCATGACTATGATTTTACCAAAAGAGTAGAAAATTTAGATGGCTACTCATACAGTCTTGTAAATAATAGTGAAGATAGTATGCCTATTGCTGTTTCTGTCAGAGGAATAGCGGGCAAGGATGACAATATAAAGACTAAATGCAATAAAAAGACTGTCGACGGATATAAATACGGAATGTCCTACGGTGGAGAATTGATACGTAACAGTTCGGTAATTTATAAAGAAGTTGTTGTGAGAACAAATGGAAGTAAGTCGTTGATAAGCAAAAAGAATTGCATATTGGAAGTAAGCGTAAGTATACGTCTTGAGGATGCTCAATATTATAACGACGAAGAAATTATCGCTAGATTTGACGAAGTCCTTAATTCCGCATTGGCTCATATAGAGAGGTACGGGGAATAAAAGTAAACAAATATAAAAAGGCATGTTTCTTATGTATATATCTTGTTG
>CAMWSW010000144.1 GCA_947176975.1 uncultured Clostridia bacterium
CTGTGTATTATAGACAGGAGGATTTATTTATGCTTACAAAGAAACAACAGGAAATGGATATCAAAAAGTGGAACGACAGCCAGAAGGCAGGATACGATACTTGCGGAACTTATGAATTTTGCTCCAAGTGCGACAAGAGCCTTGAGAATCCTTGCGACAAGGCGTTGAAAGCAAGCAAGTCTGTCAAGTCTGCCTCAAAGAAGACTGCTGCGAAGAAGACAACGAAATAATTATTTAAAAATTATTAAAAGCCTGAAATTTCTGCAAAATATACATAATAAAAATATTGACATACGGTTATACGGGTGATAAAATAGCATTGTAAAAAATATAACTAAAAGAGGTGTAAAATGAAGGCAAAAGATTTTAGACAGTCTGCCTGGCAAAGCCTTGGCGGCAAATGGGGAATCTGCATACTGATTTTTATCATTTTCGATTTAATTTCTGCGGCATGCGCAGGCGGATCTTATATCGGCGTAGGCGCAGTAATAGGTTTGATAATTATGGGACCTATGACTGTTGGCTTAGCAATGGTATCTCTCAACGTTGCTCGCGGTAAGGAAGTTGAAATAACTACGCTCTTCAAAGGATTCAACGATTTCAGCAGATCTTTGGTATTGTATATTACCAACAACATCTTGATAGCATTGTGGAGTATGCTTTTCATTATTCCGGGAATTATCAAGTCATTTGCATATTCGATGAGCTATTATATCTTGATTGACGATCCGAATATTTCTGCAAACGATGCAAGAAAGAAGTCTATGGAAATGATGAAGGGCAACAAGTGGAGACTCTTCTGCCTGGAGTTTAGTTTCATTGGATGGATATTGTTGTCTTTGTTGACTTTCGGTATATTGATGCTTTGGGTTGCTCCTTATATGGAAGTAGCAATGGCTAAGTTCTATATGAGTTTGTTGCCTGAGGAAGAGCAACAAGGCAGTGTCGTTGACAACGGAGCAGTCGATATCGACGGAAATTTAAATTCGGAGTTTGACACGAATGCAGGCAAAAACGATTTTGACGCTTTTGCAAACAACGATTCTCAAAATGCCGATTTCAAAGACGACTTTGATTTCTCAAGCAGCGACAACGAATTCAAATAAGAATTATTAAGAAAGCAGTAGATATACGCTCAAAGAGTTTTGGGCGTATATTTTTTATTGAAATTACATCTAAAAAGTGGTATAATCTTAGTGTATCAATATTTGGGGAAAGAAATATGAAAATCAAAAGAATTGCCGTCGTTGCTATATTAGTCCTTGTAAGTATTTTGACTTATACGTTGATAGGTTGCAACAACAATACCTCGACGGAATACGACGTAATCAAACAGACCAAGAGAGATAATTTTACGATACTCAATGAAAGTTACGCTCAAAAAAATCAGACGGTACTTATCGGCGATTCAATAATAGAAATTTACAATACCGAACTCTTTGACGGCTTATTATCCACCACGGTTTATAATAGGGGAATCAGTGGAGACACTTCAGATAAGCTACTTGAAAGATTGCAAGACAATGCGCTAAATATCGCGCCACAAAATCTAGTCGTACTTGTCGGTACCAACGATTTAAGCCGCAAAATCTCGGCGGATATTATTTGCGATAATATATGCAAAGTGATAGACAAAAGCAAAGAGGCTGAAGTGGAGAAGATAATTATATGTTCGCTACTGCCTGTCAATAAGGCAATCAATAGCAATATGGTGGGAACACGCAAAAACAGTGATATTAAGGAAGTCAACGCCAAGTTGAAAAATATCTGTCAGCAAAAAAAAGTCGTCTTTGTAGATTTGTATACGATATTTGAAGACAAAGACGGCAACTTCGATAAAAAATATACTTACGACGGTTTGCACCCCAACGCATCCGGCTATATTGTAATTACGGCAGCGTTGAAAGAAGTTCTGAACAGTTGATTTTAATACCGTCGTTAATCGGCGGTATTTTGCGTAAGAAATAAATAAGAAAGAAATTAAACAGCAATATATGTTAAACTTATTACGGCAATAAATCTATACAGAGGAAGTTATGCAAGATATTTGGATTATAGACGACGAGAAAGAATTGGCGGACGCGATAGCAAAGTACTTTGCGATGTTCGGGCTGTCTGCCAAGGCCCAATACGACGCAAATTCCGTCGACGGTATTCCTTGCGATGTCCAAGTTGTCCTGCTTGATATCAATCTCGGTGCAGTCAGCGGATATGACTTGATAGAGAAGATAAGAAAGCGTTGCAACGATGTAAAGATTTTGCTCATATCCGCAAGAGGAGAAGAGCGGGATATGCTCAAAGGATATTACCTTGGCGCAGACGATTATATAGTCAAGCCGTTTTCGTTGAAAGTATTGCTGTGCAAAGTTAAAAAACTGTTGGAGAAAGAAACTTCAATAGAGCGATATAGAGATCTCACTGTAGATAAAAACGCAATGACTCTCACTCGCGACGGAGAAGAAATCAAGCTCAAGAATATGGAGTTTAGGCTCTTTTATCATCTCTTTTCCAACAGAGGTAAAGCTCTTGATAAAGACGATATTATTCGCGCCGTTTGGGGAGAGGGGTATTATACCGACAACACTCTCAACGTGCATATCCGCCGTATAAGAGAGAGGCTGGAGCGTTATCCCAACGAGTATATCGTCACGCTTTGGGGAGTTGGCTATAAGTTCGTTTGATGACTCAATATTTTTTCAAAAGAGGGCAATATGAAAAAATTCATTATTTGTGTAGTTGCGTTGTTTGTAATCTTAGCGACGGTATGTATTTGCGTGGGCGCGAGCTTTGAGTATCAAAGGATTGACAACGTATATATCAATGAGGTCTTGCAAGGCTTGGACAGCGGACAAGAGCCTGAACAAAAGATATACGATTATACTGTTTTTGACAAAGACGGACTGGTATTGTTTTCCACTATAGCTACGCAAGATATGTCGTATGACGCAAGGATAAGCAAGGCTGTGGGCAATGGCGATATCGTGATGGATTACAAGGATTGCAAGGTCGTATTTTATATTGGATCGCAACAGCGTTTTGACAATATGCGCGACGTCATTTTGGTTTTCGTTGGCGTAAGTTTTGGGGTTATGGCGGTTGCCGTTGCGCTTTGCGTATATCTTCTTTTTAAGCGCACCGTCAAGCCTTTTGAAAAACTCAAAGCATTTTCGGGAGAAGTTGCAAAGGGAAATCTTGATTTTCCGTTGATACTCGATAAATATAATTCATTTGGAGCTTTCGGCGAAGCCTTTGACATAATGCGCAATAATCTCAAAGAGAGCCGTCTTGCCGAGCAAAAGTCGGTGGTAGATAAACGTAGACTGATGCAGGAGATAGGTCACGAAATCAAGACTCCTCTTGCGAGTATAAGGGCGATTGCAGAGTGCGGGTGCGCAGTCGATAGCAACGAAGATTTTGCGGTAATACTCGATAAAGCAAATACGATAGATAATTTGGTCAACGACTTTTATCACGCGACGCTTGAAGAGGAAGGACAGTTGAATATTTATCTCACTCGCCACTCAAGCAAAGAGTTTGCGCAGATGATAGCCTCTTGCGATTACAACGGCAGAGCCAGAATAAATACTCCGCCCGATTGCTTTGTGCTTTATGATAAAATCCGTATGGCGCAAGTAATTGACAATATTATTGCCAACTCTTACAAATACGCGGATACCGATATCTCCGTCGAGATGACGGAACGCGACGGCAAACTTATTGCCACCATACGCGACAGCGGAAGCGGTGTTCCGCCCGAACAGTTAAGCTTTGTCATGGATAGATTCTACAGAGGCGAAAAGACTGCGGAGAAGTTGGGACAGGGCTTGGGCTTGCACATCTGCCGCAAGCTCGTTGACCGTATGGGCGGCGAAATGACTTGCCGTAACGATAACGGTTTTGTGGTTGAAATAGCC
>CAMWSW010000145.1 GCA_947176975.1 uncultured Clostridia bacterium
GGACAGATGGGCAACAGCGAAGTAGGACACCTCAATATCGGCGCAGGCAGAGTAATCTTCCAAGACTTGCCCAAGATCAGCAAAGCTATCGATGACGGCGATTTCTTCACCAACTCGGCTTTAGTCGACGCGATGAACAATGCAAAGAAAGAAGGCAAGAACTTGCACGTAATGGGACTTGTTTCCGACGGCGGCGTTCACTCGCACCTCGAACATCTTTTCGCTACGATAAAAATGGCAAAGGAAATGGGCGTGAAGAATACTTATATCCATTGCTTTATGGACGGCAGAGACGTATCTCCCGTCAGCGGCAAGGGATTTATTCAAGATTTGAGCGACTATCTTGCAAAGTTGAATTACGGCAAGATTGCCACTATCAGCGGAAGATTCTACGCAATGGACAGAGACAATATCTGGGATAGAGTTGCCAAAGCTTACGCTGCGCTCGTTGACGGCGAAGGCGTGATGGAAAGCAATGCGGTAGAGGCAATGCAGAATAGCTATGACAAGGGCGTAACCGACGAATTTATGTTGCCTACCGTCATTACGGAGAATGGCAAGCCGACGGCTACCGTCAACAAGGGAGACAGCATTATCTTCTTCAACTACCGCCCCGACAGAGCAAGACAAATTACGAGAAGCTTTATCTTTGAGGACTTCAACGGCTTTGAGAGAGCAAAGGGCTTTTTAGCTCCCAAGTTCGTTTCTTTCACGACCTATGACGCAACCTTTGAGGGCAAACTCGAAGTGGCTTTCAAGAAAGAACGCTATGCAAATACTCTTGGCGAATATCTTTCCAAGCAGGGTATTAAGCAATTCAGAATTGCCGAGACGCAAAAGTACGCTCACGTGACTTTCTTCTTCAACGGCGGTGTAGAAACTCCCAATCCAAATGAAGACAGAATACTTATCGACTCGCCGAAGATTGCTACTTTCGATATGAAACCGGAGATGAGCGCATACGAAGTGTGCGACAAGGCTTGCGAAGTAATCAAGAGCGGAAAATACGACGTGATGATTCTCAATTTTGCAAATTGCGATATGGTAGGTCATACGGGCGTAATGGACGCTGCAAAGAAAGCAGTCAAAGTCACCGACGAGTGCGTAAAGAAAGTGCTTGATACAATCAAAGAAGTAGGCGGTCAAGCTTTGCTTACGGCAGACCACGGCAATTGCGACTATATGTACGATATAGATACCAAAGCTCCGTTCACCGCGCACACCACCAATCCCGTGCCTTTCGTAGTAATCGGTGCAGAAGGTGTCAAGGCGTTGAAAGACGGCGGAAAGCTTTGCGATATCGCTCCTACAATGCTCGATATCATGGGACTTGAACAACCTAAAGAGATGACTGGCAAGAGTCTTATCGTGAAATAATACCTACGTCATTTCAAATCAATATAGATAACAAAAGAGCGTACAACAAATACGCTCTTTTTTAATAACAGTGCAAAATTTTACGATTTCCTTAAATTTTCTCCCGTGATATAGCCCACGCTCAAAGAGTATTTTTTGTCGGTGAATTTGGATAGGAATGCTTCGCCGTAGCGGCTTATCAATGCTCCTGCGCCAAGCTGCGTGCATATAAAAGTCTTTTTATTATTTGCCATACGCTTGTCGAGAGTGGAGAAGAGATATTCCAAAGTTACGTTTTTGTATATAGGCTCTTCGCCGAAATTGTCTATGATGAGCATTTCACATTCACTCACGTATTCGGCTTTTTTTGACAGTTCCGTTTGTTTATGCGTATGCTTGTCCAAAAAGATATTGACGAATTCAAATGCCGACAGATAAAGCGCGCTTACGCCTTTGTCCAGCAAAGCGTTGGCAGTAGCCAATGCAAGACAGGTCTTGCCAACTCCGCTTGCTCCCGAGAGCATAAAATTATTCCACTTGCAATTTGCAAAATCATTGCAGACTTTGTTCTTCATTATGGAGTATAGTTTGTTCATGCCCTTTGCTTGAGGAATAGTCATACTTGCGAACTCGTTGTCTTCAAAAGCAAATTGAGGAAGTGAAGTGAGCGACGCGTTTTCTTTAATCAAAGCGTCGTATTGCTCTGTCAGACATTCGCACGGCTTGCCGTCAATATATCCGCTGTCTTTGCAAGTTGGGCAAAGATACGGCGGAGTAAATTGCAAATTATTCTCCTGCGCGTAGCGCTTGATATCGCCGTTTATCTTTTCAAGTGAGTTTTGCAAAGCCGATACGTCAAGACCTTTTGATTTGGACTTGACGATATCAAGTTCCGTTTGCTTTTTTGCTTTCAACAAATCATCGAATTTTGGGTGCAGGGCAAGCAAAGCCTTGTTTTGACTTTGGGAAGTCTCTTTCGCCAAGGCTCTTCTTGATTCGTAAATGCTCTTAATTTGTTGATTGAAATAATTTATCATAAGTCTATTCTATATCGTCGAGGTCGTCGAGAGAGTAGAAGAACTCGGAGAGTTGTTCTTTGGAGTACGATTGCGCAGGCGCGACGTTTGCCGGCGTATTATACGTAGCTTGCGTCTTTGCCTCGTCTATCGTGTATATGTTCGAATTTTTCCACTTGGCAAGCAAGTTGTTGAGGGCAAAGAGCTGTTTGCCTTGACATACGCTTGCGCCGTATTCAATCATAGCGTCGTCGAAATTCCATTGCTCCGTCCACACCTTGTACATATCTCTGTCGCTAGAGTTGACGTTGCGGGAGAAGCCCGTCAATTCGATTATCTTCTTGATTTGCAAATCTCTTTGCATCATACTTGCCAAATGCTCGTTGATAGCGTCTACGCTTACGCAGCCTTGAGAGTAGAATTTGAGTATGCACTTGTTCATACCCTCTAGCGAACGGATCGACTTATTGAAGCAGTATTCCGCCACGAGCATAATAGCATTTTTCTCAAAGCCTTTTTGCAACCAACTCGAGATATACTTTTCCACGATATACTCGACGTTCTCGTAATATACGCCGAGAGTTTTGTTGACGGAGTAGGCGAGTTGATATATCGCTTGCTTATTTGCAAGATAATCTTCCATTTCCTTTGCGCTCATTGCGTTGTTGCGATAGAATTCGTCAAGAAGATTATTGAGCTTTGCAAATCCGCCTTTGTTCTTCAGTGATTTTGCCGCAAAGAGTATTGCGTCGAGGTCAAAGCCCCAACTGCCAGTCCATTTGAGATATGCGTTCTTATCCTCGATATCAATTTCCGACTTTTTGCCAACTGCTTTGCAAATCATTCTCAAAGCTTCGCTGGAAAGTTCAAGTTGTTTGATTTTTTCGTCCACGTCGGCAAGAGTACGCACTCCTTCGTCAAGCCAATTCCTTGCGACGGCAAGAATATAGTTGGGCTTTATTTTTTCGCCTTTGAGATTTACGCAATATCTTGCGATTGTGATAAGCACTTCGGGCTTGACTTTTGTCTCTTCGATGAAATCGTAATATACTGTGTATTGATTTATATTTGTGAAAGCCACCGAGGGAAATAATTCCTCAAGTTGGGTATTGAAGTCGGCGTACTTTTCTTTTTTGTAATGTTTTGCAAACGTGGAGCGGATATTTTTGTAAGTGACGGAAAAGGGAGAATAACTCGTGATGTTGACGAGTCCCATATCGGCAAGCTGTCCGAATACGTCTTCCACTTCGTCTACAGTCATTGACAGCGCGTCGCACACGAATTCAATATCGTTTTCTTGCGGCAAGGTGCACAAAGTCAGCCCCAAAAGATAGACCTTGAGCTGTTTTTCGTCGCACTCGGGGAGATAGTTGACGACAAAACTCTTGTCGAGTAATATCACGCCCGTTTCGTTGTCCATTGACATTGTGCAAAAATTCATATTATCTCCTTGAAAAGTTTTCTTGAGTATGCTAAAATAAATTTAAATCATAATATAATATATCACACAATCAAAAAAATAAAAAGACAATTTTACC
>CAMWSW010000146.1 GCA_947176975.1 uncultured Clostridia bacterium
TATGTATGTAGTATTTGTGCGCTGACGGAGGCATATATGATTGACGAAATTAAGACACTGATTACCAAAATGACGCTGGAAGAAAAGGCGGGATTATGCTCGGGCTACGACTTTTGGAGCACCAAGCCAATCAAGAGATTGGGCGTGCCAAGCGTAATGATGTCCGACGGTCCTCACGGATTGAGAAAGGAAAACGACGACGATCCAAACGTGGGAATAAAACAATCCTTCCCCGCTACGGCTTTTCCGCCTGCAGTCAACCTTGCAAGCACTTGGAACATCAATATGGCAATCAAGATGGGAAAGTCCTTGGGCAAAGAGTGCCTTGACCAAAACGTAAGCACGATTTTGGGACCAGGTACTAATATCAAGAGAAGCCCCCGTTGCGGACGTAATTTTGAGTATTTGTCGGAAGATCCTTTCCTTGCGGGAAAGATGTGCAGAAATTATATCGAAGGCGTGCAGTCAAACGACGTGGGCACTTCGCTCAAGCACTTCTGCGCCAACAATCAAGAAAGCCGCAGAATGACTATCAACAGCGTAATCGACGAACGTACGTTGAGAGAGATATACCTCCCTGCTTTTGAAGAGGCTGTCAAGGCTCAACCCGACACTGTAATGTGCTCTTACAACAAGCTCAACGGCGTATATCTGTCGGACAACAAGAGACTCCTCACTGATATATTGAGAGACGAATGGGGATTCAAAGGCATAGTCGTCAGCGACTGGAATGCGCTCAACAACCGCATTGAGGCAATCAAGGCGGGACTTGACCTTGAAATGCCAAGCTGCGGAGGCGCAACGGACAGACAAATCGTCAAAGCTGTCAAAAACGGCAGACTCGATGAAAAAGTCCTCGACAGCGTCGTAGAAAGATTGCTGGGATATATTATCAAGAGCTACTCTGCAATGCAACCCGAATACAAAGCAGATTACGACGAAGCTCACGAAATCGCAAGAGAGATTGCCGAGCAATCATTCGTACTTCTGAAGAACGACAACAAGGTCTTGCCTATCGACGAGGGCGAAGACGATATTGCAATCATCGGCGAACTTGCCCGCAATCTGCGGTATCAAGGTTCGGGCTCTTCGAGAATAAATCCATATAAGCTTGTCAACTTCCTCGAGGCTATGGACAAGAACGGCAAGAAGTATGAATTTGCTCCCGCGTACGACATAAACAGCGATAAGCTCGACGAGAAGCTCCTCGAAGAGGCAATTCAAGTGGCAAAGAAACACAAGAAGGTATTACTATTCGTCGGCTTGACGGATCAATACGAAAGCGAAAGCTACGACCGCTCGCATATGACGATACCGAAGAGCCACAGCGACCTTATCGAAGTAATGACCTCTATCAATCCAAATACTGTCGTGGTACTCTTCGGCGGCTCTCCCGTCGTAATGCCCTGGATAGGCAAAGTAAACACTATGCTCAACGCATACCTCCCAGGTGAGGCAGGCGGCGAAGCACTCTACAACGTAATCTTCGGCAAAGTAAATCCAAGCGGAAAACTTGCCGAGACTTACCCGATAAAAGAAGAAGACAATATCGTCAGCAAATACTTCCCAATGGGACCTAAGAACGTGGAATACCGCGAAGGCATCTACGTAGGCTACAGATATTTTGACAGCGCAAACAAAAACGTGCTCTTCCCATTCGGCTACGGTCTGTCGTATACGACTTTTGAATACAGCGACCTTGAAATCGACGGTATGCAAGTATCCTACACTCTCACCAATACCGGCGAAGTGGACGGATACGAGGTATGTCAGCTATACGTCAACGACCCAAATCCCGTCGTATTCAAGGCAAAGAAAGAACTCAAGGGATTTGAAAAGGTATTCGTCAAAGCGAGAGAAAGCGTCAAAGTCACGCATACGCTTGACTATCGCTCATTTGCTTTCTACAATACAGCAATCGGCGATTGGTACGCTACCGACGGCAATTACAATATTCTCATAGGCGCGTCAAGCAGAGATATAAGATTGAAAGGCGTAATGGAAGTCAAGTTCGACCAAGAGGAAAAGAAAATCCCCGATTACAAGTCAATCTGTCCTTGCTATTACGATATTGCGCACTGCGACGAGATTCCAAGTGAGCAATTTGAAAAACTCTACGGCGCGGATATCCCCGTCAATGCAGCCACAAAGCGCGGATATTTTGATTACAACACCACGATTGGCGAACTCAAAGTTTGCTTGATCGGCAAGCTTATCGTCAAGGTTGCGCCGTCCATAATCAAGAGCCAAGTGCCCAACGCAGACATCACAACTATGATGATGCTCAAGCAAGGTATGGAAGAAATGCCGCTCCGCGGTCTCGTTGGTATATCTTCGGGTCTCATCCACACTTCCCTTATCGACGGTATGCTTATGTGGGGCAACAAAAAATACTTCAGAGCGGGATTCAAGTTGCTTGGCGGCGTATTCGGCACGTTGGGTCACATATTGAATAAGAACTCAATGGAAAAGCGCAGAAAAGAAGGCAAAGCCGTCATGGTCAACGACGTCATAAAAGAGATAAAGCAAAACGAAAAAGAGAAAAAGGCGCTCGAAAAAGAAAAGGCAAAACTTGCCAACAAAGAAACGAAGATGATTGAAAAGAAAGAAAAACTTGCAAAGAAAGGAAAATAGCATATTCTTCAACTTGTCCTCATAATATTTAATATCAAATATTATTGGAGGATATATGAAAAAGTTTTTTAAGGCAATCATACCCGTTGCAATTATTGCGGTGATTATTGTAGCGTGCGTAGGCTGCGTGGAGCAAAAGACAAATCTCGAGAAATTATCCGAGCATACGAGCTATATGCAAAATGCTCTCTACACCGCCGCAGACGACAACTTCGACGTCGCTTTGAGCGTAATAACGCAAGAAGAACATTTCATTGCCGACGGCAAGACGGACAAGATTATGGAGATAAGCACTCTTACGCTCACTCCGCACAACGTCGACACTTTGTC
Organism: uncultured Clostridia bacterium; assembly: GCA_947176975.1. Lineage (GTDB taxonomy): Bacteria > Bacillota > Clostridia > Christensenellales > UBA3700 > RACS-045. The sequence goes on from CAMWSW010000146.1 coordinate 2,965, forward strand.
AAATACTTACGAGTACACAATCAAGGGAAGCAAATCAAGCGCTACGGGCAGCATATCAAAAAACAAGTTGGGAATCAATTTGGCTTGCAAAGTCGAGAATATCTCCGAGCTTGGAGACCTTGAGAGCCTTACGCTCACACTTGGCGAAACAAGCATCGAATATACTCTCGCCAATCTTTGCCCCGCTGAATGCGACGGCGAAAACGCATTGGAAATAGCTTATACTCATTATCAAGAAAAGATTGACACTGCCCTTGCCGACAACTCTTTTGACAGAGAGTGCTACGTCAAACTTCTCACCCAAACAGAAGAAGAAGGCAGATACTTCTGGTACGTATCGTTTATCAAGGATAAAGGCGATTATTGGTCGGCAATCGTAGACCCACAGACAAAAGAAGTAATCAATGCAAGAGAAAGCAAATAAAATTATCGGCATAAAAAAAAGCGGGAATAAATCCCGCTTTTCTTTGTCTCTATTTAGATTCTGACGCTCGCACGAGACGCACCTGCTTACTCGCTATGCCGTCGCTTCGCTCCTTACGACTTCGTTTCACTACGCTTAGAATGACGCGTTCAAGGCATACGTCCACTTCAAACGAGTCACCCTGAGCGCAGTCGAAGGGTCTATTTTTTATTACGCATACTTCTCTGTTCTTTAAGCAAGTCTTGATACCTCTCGATTTGGTCTTCTCTGAGGTCAATCATATTCTTCGCTACCTTGCAAGCTTGAGCGTCGCTTATGATTACTTCCGTCTCTTTGACCTTGACTTTAGTTCCGTCACTCGTCGCGTCTCTCTTGATGTCCTTGAGATACTCGTCTTCCATCTTGAAGAGAGCCACTGTCATATCTTTCTTTATTGTCAACTTGAGGAGCGGATTTACCGTAGACTGTCCTATAGTGATCGCATAAGTCGCTTTCTTCTCT
>CAMWSW010000147.1 GCA_947176975.1 uncultured Clostridia bacterium
TGGACAGCCTAAATACGGATTTATGGTATCCAGCGGAGTAGTTGACAGTATGGTCAACAACTATACCGTAGCAAAGATAAGACGTACCCGCGACGTATACAGCGAGGGCGGAGACGTAGGCAAGCGTCCCGACAGATGCGTCGACGTGTATTGCAAAGCTTTAAAAAGACTTTATCCCAATTCGCCGATAGTGATTGGCGGGATTGAGGCTTCGTTGCGCAGATTTGCTCACTACGACTATTGGAAAGACACCGTCCTGCCAAGCATATTGGTATCTTCCAAGGCAGATTTGTTGATATATGGAATGGGCGAAAGACCGTTGAAAGAGATATTCGCTATGGTAAAGAAAGGCATACCTCTTGACAAGATCAAGGACGTAAGGGGCACTTGCTACCTATCGAGTTTTGACGGACTGTCGGCAAAACTCAAGAAGGGTATTGAGGAGCATACCGTAGTATTTTCGCCGTCGTACGAGCAAGTCAAAGACGATAAGATGCAGTACGTTCACGCTTTCAACGCGCAGTATTCCAACAACGACCCGTATTACGGCAAGACATTACTTCAAAAGCACGGAGACAAGTACCTCGTGCAAAATCCAATGCAATATCCATTGTCGCTAAAGGAAATGGACGAGATATACGATTTGCCGTACGAGAGGACTTACCACCCAAGTTATACTAGGGGAGTACCCGCAATCGAAGAAGTCAAGTACTCTTTGACTTCCGTCAGAGGCTGTTTCGGCGCGTGCAACTATTGCGCTATCGCATTCCACCAAGGGCGTATAGTGCAAAAGCGCAGCAAAGAGAATATCGTCAAAGAGGCGGAGAGTTTTGTCGCCGACAAGGACTTCAAGGGATATATCCACGACGTAGGCGGACCGACGGCGAACTTCCGCGACCCTGCTTGCGAAAAGCAAAGGACAATGGGAGTGTGCAAAGACAAGTCTTGCATAGGCTACAAGCCTTGCCCCGCAATGAAAGTAGACCACAGCGAATACCTCGACTTGCTCAAGACCTTGCGGCAGATAGAGGGAATAAAGAAGGTATTTATTCGCTCGGGCATACGCTTTGACTATCTCATGTACGATAAGAACCCAGAATTTTTGCATGAACTCATCAAGCACCACGTCAGCGGACAACTCAAAGTTGCGCCCGAACATATATCCGACGCAACCTTGCAAGCAATGAATAAGCCGTCGTTTGACGTATATCTCAAGTTCAAAGACAAGTACGACGCTATCAATAAAAAACTCGGCAAGAAGCAATACCTCGTGCCGTATCTCATTTCATCGCACCCTGGGTGTACGCTCAAAGATGCGATAAGGCTCGCGCAATATCTCAAGTCGATAGGATATATGCCCGAGCAAGTGCAGGACTTTTATCCTACGCCGTCGACGAAATCCACTTGTATGTATTACACGGGTATCAATCCCGATACTATGAAACCAATCTACGTCGCAAAGACAAAAAAAGAAAAGACGTATCAAAGGGCGTTGATGCAATACCGCAAGAAGACTAATTACGAAATCATAGTCGAGGCACTCAAGGAAGCAGGACGTCAAGACCTCATAGGATTTGGAGAAGAGTGTCTTGTCAAGCCCACTAAGGAAGAGGCGATTGCGAGCAATAAAGCAAGGGCTAACAGTCAATACTCAAAAGGCAAGAATAAAACCGCAAGCAAACCGTCATCAAACTTACGCAAGCAAGGAGCAAAGCGCAGATGATAATCACAAATATCACAATGCAGTCAAAGAATATCGACAGAGTAAATCTCTTCGTTGACGGCTCGTTTTATTCGGGCGTCAGCAGACTTGCGGTATACAATCACAAGTTGGAAGTTGGAATGGAGATAGATGGGGCTACGCTTGACAAGGTCATCTTTGACAGCGACAAGGACAAAGCCTTTGATTACGCGCTTACGTATATAAGCAAATATACGCCCACGGCAAAGATATTGACGAACAAACTGTATGAGAAAGGATACGGCAAAGCCGTTGTGGAGTATACCGTCGACAAGTGCAAGCATTACGGATATATCAACGATGAAGAATACGCCCGCTCTTACGTTGCGCTCAACAGTAATATCAAAGGTAAGACTAGATTAAAAATGGAACTTCGCAACAAAGGAGTGGCCGAAGATATAATAGATAGGGCGTTGACGCAAATGCCAGACAACGACTCTTGCCAAGAGCTTGCAAGAAAGCACAGCAAGAATCAAGATATACACGACCCAAAATACAGAGCAAAGCTTATAAGATTTTTGCAATACAGAGGCTACGAGTGGGAAGACATATCCCAAGCTCTTGCCGTATTGAAGATCGTCGACGAGGATTGAGATATGCAAAAAGTTCTTACGACAACTCAAATGGCATATTGCGACAGACGTACTATTGACGGCGGAATACCTTCCACCGAGTTGATGCGTCGCGTTGCGAAAGCGGTGTTTGACGGCAGACAGTGGCAAGGCAGCATTGCAGTAATCTGCGGGAAGGGCAACAATGGCGGAGACGGTCTTGCGCTTGCTTGCATTATGGTTGACAAGGGGATATATCCCGACGTATATCTCATCGGCGATATGAGCGCAGACGGCAGATACTATTACGACATTTTGCAAGGCAAGGGATTCGACAAAGTATATTCGATAAATCGATGCGATTACGATTTTGATATAATAGTCGATTGCATATTCGGCACGGGATTTAAAGGACAGCCAAGGAAAGAATACGCGGAAGTAATTGAAAAGATAAACGCAAGCAAAGCGTATAAGATAAGCGTAGATATTCCCAGCGGACTTGACGGCGACAACGGGAGATACGTCACTTGTATCAAGGCTGACGAGACGATTACCGTGCAGTACGCCAAGACGGGATTGTATCTCAACGACGGCAAGGATATGACTGACAAGCTGACCGTCATCGACGTGGGCATAGGCTTATATTCAAACGGAGCAAACGAGGTAGAAGAGCAGGACGTGGCGGTACTTTTCCCCAAACGCAAGCACAATACGCACAAGGGAACTTTCGGCAAGAGCGCCATTTTTGGCGGCTGCGGAAATTATCTCGGCGCAATCAGACTTGCAAATATGGGGCTTTGCGCATTGCGTAGCGGCGGTGGACTCAACGTGATTATCACTCCGCAAAGCCACGTTGACAATATCTTGGGTAGCGTGATGGAAAGCACCGTCATAGGCATAGCTGACGAAAGCGGATATTTTGTATTTGATAAGCAAGGTATAGACAAAGCTTTGCATGGGGTTGACAGTTTGGCTATCGGCATGGGTATGGGTAATAGCTATAGCGAAAATGCCAAGATAATTGAGTATATTTTATCAAATTATCCCATAAAGATAATTATTGACGCAGACGGACTCAATTCTCTTGCGACAAATGTAAGTATGCTCAAATGCGCAAAAGCTGATATAATACTCACGCCCCACGTAAAAGAGATGTCACGACTTTGCGGAAAGAGCGTAGAGGAGATACTCGACGACCCTATAGGCGTAGCCAAAGCATTTGCGCAGGAGTATAATGTCACCGTTTTGCTCAAAGGCGCAAGCAGTGTAATTACCGACGGAGAAGCAGTGTATTTGACTACCAACGGCGGAGCGGAATTATCCAAGGGCGGTAGCGGAGATACGCTCAGCGGAGTAATGCTCGGTATGCTTTCGCAAGGTATACCGCCGATTGAGAGCGCGTATTCTTCGGCGTATCTTACTGCAAAAGTTGCAAAAGACTTGGTGCAAGAATACAGCGAATATGGGGTATTGCCAAGCGATGTTGCAAGGGCTATACGAATGATAACAAAGTAAGCAACCGACTGCGTATATCGGCGCGCCTTTCGCCCTAAAGACTAGGACGCCCTCGGGGTCACGTACGCCAAGTACGCTCACC
>CAMWSW010000148.1 GCA_947176975.1 uncultured Clostridia bacterium
ATCCCAACCGTTTGGGCCACCGTTTTCGCCATTGTCCTTTGGCCCGGACGAGCAAGCGGCAAACGCGCATAGAGATATTGAAGTAATCATTATCAATACGAGTGTGCAAACAACGTATTTTTTTCTCATATTGTTTTCCTCCGTTTTGTTTTTCGCCTAATACTACACCGTAAAACAACGTTTGTATCGCCTTGACGAAAAGTTTTTCAAAAAACTCAATAAAACTGAAGGTTGACAATTCCTCAAAAGATATGTTACGCTCAATATATGAAAGAAGTGAGTAAGGAACTTGACAGACAAGTCGAAAGATATATGCTTGACATCTGCCAAGGCAATACGGAGAGTATTGCCAATCTTTTTGAGCTCACTTACAAAGGACTTTATTGCGTTGCCTTTAGATACTGCCGCCATTCTATGACGGCGGAAGATTTGGTGGCAGAGGTGTTTGCCAATATAGAGTATGTCGCAGGGCATTACAAGGCTGGACACAGCGCGTTTAATTATCTTTGCAAAATTGTCAAAAACAGATATCTCAATATGATTAGGGGCGAAAAGCGACGGCCCGTCGCTCCGCTCAACGAGAATATTCTCGCCACACGAGAGAGTATTGACGACAAGGTGACTTCAATTACCGTGCGGGAAGGACTAAAACTTCTCGACGACGAAGAGTACGGCGTAATATATTGTAAGTTTTATTTGGATATGACTTTCAGAGAGATAGCTCAACATCTCGGAAAATCGCTGGGAAGCGTGGAGAGGACGTACAAGCGGGCAATAAGTAAACTAAAAGATTATTTGTAGCAAAATAATAAATAGGCGATACAAAATGACAATAAAAGTGTATTTATAGAGGAAACGATGAAGAAAAAACAAAAGGACAACTTAATCAAGGCTTTTGAAGAGCTTAATGCTCCCGATAAAGACGTCTTGTTGCAAAAGATAGAAAGCAAGAAGGCGCTTGGCGGAGATTTTGCCCAAAGCAAAGGCAAGACCAACCAAAAAGCAATACGTCGTGTTGCTTGGGCTTCTCTTGCTTGTTCCGTCTTGGTTATCGCTCTTGTGCTTATAATCATTTCTTCATCCGTATTCGGCGCAAACAACAATGCTCCCAACGGAAGCAACGACGGCTCTAATATAGGGGCAGACGTCATAGATTACCGTAGCAGTTGGAAGTTTAAGGCAGACGAAAATATATCTTTTGGAGAGTTTGACAAGACTATCAAAGACGCCGGAGTAGAATTGATTTACGACTACAATGACGAATGGACTATAGTCGAGACGCAAATCACCCAAGATGAGAGCGCATATAGGGAGTATTACGTCAAAGACGGCGTTACCGTGGAAGTCACGCTCTTGCTTGAAGAAAAATATACGAGTATGGACGGCAGATATTACTCCATTTTGCAAGGACGCAACTATTCTTTCGTCAGCGGTAAATACAACGTATATTGTTCCTCATATTCCGTCAACGGGGTATATAAATTTGCCTATGCAATTTTTCTCAAAGACCAAGTGTATATATTTACGTCGGATAAGAACTTAAAGTATATGTTTGAGTAAAGTTAAAACAGGGAAGCGTTTGCTTCCCTGTTGTTTTGCATATTTTCAATACGCTTGCTTGTTGATTATTCCGACAACTTCTTGTAACCTGCGTATCTTTCCTTTGCTTCTTTCTCGTTGATAGCGAAGAGCTTTTCTGCAACTTGCGGTTTTGCTTTAGCAAGTTGAGCGTATCTGTTTTCGCCGAGGAGGAATTCCTTGTAATCGGCGGTTGCTTCCTTGCTGTCGAGTTGGAAAGGATTCTTGCCTTGTTCTGCAAGGGCAGGGTTGAATCTATACAACTGCCAGTATCCTGCCTCAACGGCTCTCTTCTCTTCAAGTTGAGAGTTGGACATATTGATACCGTGGTTGATACAAGGAGCGTAGCAGATGATGAGCGACGGTCCGTCGTATTCCTCAGCCTCTTTCAAAGCCTTGACATATTGGTTCATATTTGCGCCCATAGCTACTTGCGCAACGTATACGTAGCCGTAGCTCATTGCCATCTTGCCGAGGTCTTTCTTCTTCGTCAACTTACCGCCGGCTGCGAATTTAGCTACTGCGCCCGTCGGAGAAGACTTGGATGCCTGACCGCCGGTGTTGGAGTATACTTCGGTATCGAGGACTACTACGTTGATATTTTGACCTTGAGCAAGTACGTGGTCGAGACCGCCGTAACCTATATCGTAAGCCCAGCCGTCACCGCCGAATGCCCATACGGACTTCTTGACGAGACAGTCTGCATTCTTTGCGATATTGCTAAGCAAAGCTTTCTTTTCTTTATCCTTTTCTGCCTTAGCTACTTTTGCTATTACGTCCTTAATTTCTTGGCTTGCGCTCTTGTTGGCGATAGCGTCGTTGTACGTCTTCATCCAAGCGGTAAACTTGCTTGCAAGATCGGCGTCTACGCCAAGAGCCATTACGGCTTCCATATCTTCCATGAGTTTAACTCTGCGTTGGTTGGTAGCGGTGAGCATACCGAAGCCGAACTCTGCGTTGTCCTCAAACAAGCTGTTTGCCCAAGCAGGACCTTCGCCTTTCTTATTCTTGCTGTAGGGGCAAGTTGGAGCAGAACCGCCGTAAATAGAGGAGCAGCCCGTTGCGTTTGCGACGATCATTCTGTCGCCGTAAAGTTGGGTGATTACCTTGAGGTAAGGAGTTTCGCCGCAACCTGCGCAAGCGCCCGAGAACTCGAAGAGAGAACGGTTGAATTGGCTTCCGATTACGGTGTCTCTAGCGATTGGCACGTCGCTTTCAGCAAGGCTGTCTGCATATTCCCAATTCTTTGCTGCGCCCGTTGCGAGTACATCTGCAAGCGGAGTCATTACCAAAGCCTTTTCTTTAGCAGGACAGATATTTGCGCAGTTTCCGCAACCCGAACAGTCGAGCGGAGAAACTTGAACTCTGAAGTTGTATTCTTTTGCCTTTGGATTCTTCATTGGCACGGTCTCGAAAGTCTTTGGAGCTTTTGTAAGAGCTTCGGGTTTTTGAGCCACAGGGATAATACAAGCGTGCGGACATACGAAAGAGCATTGATTGCATTGCAAGCAGTTTTCCTTTATCCATACAGGAACTTTGACTGCAATACCGCGTTTTTCGAATTTGGTCGTGCCTGTAGGAACTGCGCCGTCTGCGTGATCAACGAATGCCGATACAGGGAGTTTGTCGCCCTCTTGAGCAAGAATCGGAGCAATGATATTCGTGAAGTAAGCGTCTTTTGTGACAGGCTTCGTCACTGCGCCTTCGGTCGTGGTTGCCCAAGACTCGGGGTAGTTGATTTCTTGAATATTTGCAATTGCGTTGTCGATAGCGGCAAAGTTCATGTTGACGACTTTTTCGCCCTTCTTAGAGAAGGATTTGACGACGAATTCTTTCATGTGCTTGTCAGCTTCCGCATAGTCGATGACGTTTGCGAGTTTGAAGAAGCAAGCCTGCATCGTCGTGGATATACGGTTGCCGAGTCCGATTTCCGTTACTACTTTGATAGCGTCGATATTATAGAATTTGATATGTTTCTTTGCAATCATATTCTTCATGCTTGCAGGAAGTTGTTTTTCCATTTCTTCCAAAGTCCATGGAGAGTTGAGCAAGAACGTTCCGCCGTCCTTGAGGTCGGATATCATATCGTATTTGATTACGTAAGAAGGATTGTGGCAAGCGACGAAGTCAGCTTGGTCAATGAGGTAAGAACTTCTGATTGGGGTATCGCCGAATCTCAAGTGAGATACCGTGATACCGCCCGACTTCTTGGAGTCGTAAGCAAAGTATGCTTGCGCGTATTTCTCGGTATAGTCGCCGATGATCTTGATTGAGTTTTTGTTGCTGCCTACCGT
>CAMWSW010000149.1 GCA_947176975.1 uncultured Clostridia bacterium
CCTCTAACTTTTTACCTTTTATAATTTATTTTTACCATTTTATATAACATATTTTACATTGCCTTAAAGTTTTTGGCAAGCAAATGATTGAGCAATTACAAAATTACTCTGCACTCAAGATAATATCTTTTATCTTCCGCGTGTCCCATTGAGAAGGATTTTCTCGGCAACACTCCGCGCCTTACGACGTAGTCGAATAGACCGTCCTTTTCAAGACAAGGCATAAAGACGGCAACAGCGTTCTTTTCCTTCGCTACGTTTAGCAAATGCTCATCGCCGTGGATATAGTCTATTATCATATCCTTATGCGACTTGTTGTATTCGTCCATAAGGTGCTGTATGTCGGCAATTGCGTCGCTTGCATTGGAAGACGCCTTCCAAGAATATGTCTTATCTCCGTATACAACTCTGACTTCACTGCCGCCTTGGAGTTTGTCAAGTTCGCTCTTCATATATTCGATAAATTCTTCGCCTACGCCGAATACCGCTCTGTGAATAGGCTGAAACTGCAAAGACTTGTCGTGCAAATTGACAAGTTCGCAAAGCGCGTATCTTGCGGGATGCGTAGTAAGCTCGTCTTTGTCCAACGTCTTCTTTATATTATTCCAACATTCCTTTGCTGTTGCCAATGAATGGTTGCCGTCGCCCACGGCGAATAATATAGGCTTGTCGCTGCCATACTTTTCTTTCAACGTCTTCTTATCCAAAAGACTGCCCAAAGCGTCGATAACGGATTTGCAATCTTTTATCTTATATCCCTTGATACTTCCGCCGCCCATATTGAGAGTAAAATCATAGGCGATTTCCAACTCACTTCGACGAGCGTATAAATTCTCGATAATCTTTTCATTTCTATCGTCCATAAGCATCATAATATGCGGGCTTTCGAGACACGCGCCCTTGCGCACTTCTATTCTTGCGGGAAGTCTCTCGACAACTGTCTTTTCCGTAGCTTTGATAAGCGCGTCATTTTGTGGCGTATACTCGTAATCTTCAAGGTCCACTGCTATGACGAGTCCCAATCGCTTTTGTCCGTCAGGCGTAATTCTCTCGACGAGTACAAATCCCTCAAATTCCTCAAATATTCCGTCTTGCAGATACTTTTGCATATTTGCGTTGATGGTCTTTATTCTCTCTTGTTTGTCTCCCCCTTCCAAATACACCTCGGGGAAAATGATACGCAAAGTAGACGGCGCGTCGCCGACGAATTTGTCAAGACGCTCCCAATAGTCGGGTTGAGACGTGAATTGGTCGCACGCTATTACGCTCCATTTGCTCTTGTCTACAGTTGCCTTTGGCAAAAGTATTTTTGGAATTTTGACTGTATCTTTCATGTACTTCAAATCCTCGTTATTTTATATATTCAGAGACGGCGCTCTTTTAAAAAATGCCAAACTATTGATTAGTCTGGCATTTAGCTTACTTTGATTACGCAGAAACTTAATTATTTTTCTTGTGTCCCTTTCTGTCGTGTTTTTTGACTGTCGATTGAGAGCTGATTCTGTAGATGACCTTTATCTCTTCAAGCAACTTCTCCGGAGTCATATATCTCTTGATCGTACCGCCTTGAACTACGCTGATGATACCGCTCTCTTCGCTGACGACTATTGCAAATACGTCGCTTTCTTCGGTAATGCCTATAGCCGCTCTGTGACGGGTACCCAATTCTTTTGCAAGCGTAACTTCCTGCGACAACGGCAAGAAACATCCTGCGGATATTATTCTGTTTCCAAGCACAACTACCGCGCCGTCGTGCAAAGGTCCTTTGGTGCTGAAGATACTTTCCAAAAGTCCGCTGGATATCGTAGCGTCCAAACCTGTACCCGTATCGAGGATATGAGGAGGGATTTCCGTCGGAGCTATGATGATAAGCGCGCCCACGTCGTTCTTCGCCATATTCTGGCAAGCCTTGACCATTTCCGTTGCGGAATTCAAAAGTTCTTCATCTGTGGTATTGTAGTCAAGTTTGACTTTTTGACGTCTTGCCAACTTGCTCATCAATATCTTGAGATCGGATCTGTAGACCTCTACGATAGCCACTATCCAGAAGATGTTGAAGAATCTCAACACGTCGATAGCGATCTTGGCGAGTCCGTAATAAATATTCAAAATCAAAAGAGCCAGATAAATTATTGCATACACCGCTACTATGACCGCCATACGGTAACTGTTGCGTCTTGAGAAGAAGACGAACATCATTACGGCGACTGCCAAAGTCACCAAAATATCAATTACTACCCACGCTTGCGAAACGTCTGCGCCGACTGTCAATAAGGTGTTGAGCAACATATCTTTCTCCTTAATAATTTCACTTCACTAATATAATATAATTTTTTTTTGCAAAAATAAAGTGTTTTTACAAAAGTTTTTGAAATAAATTAAACAAAAGGGTCGTCTTGGCTCTTATTTTCCGACTTCTCTTCTTGCTGTATCGACTCACCCGCGTCCGCAGCGTCGTTATGCTCGTCTTTGAACTCAAAAGGCTCTTGTTTCTCCTCTTCCTCTGCGCCTGCGTTTTCCTTGGCTTTTTTGGCTTGGATATACTTGTCGAAGTTTTTTGTCAAGTTGGTTCTGATGACGAAAGATATTGCAATCAAGCCGGCTATCAAAATTATCTTGACGATAATGTTTGTCAAATTAGCGCTATTTCCGTTCTGCGCTCCCGCATTTGTCATCTCGCTTTTCGCAAGGTCAAGGCTTGCAGTAAAAGTTTCTTGATTGGATTCGTCAAGCGCGGTGAGCGTCGACTCGATAATTTCAAAGAGTTGCGTCTTGATTTGGTCTTCGCCTTTGCGCTCGATCATATTTTGCAACGTATCGCCTTGGGTGTGGTATACGTTGTCTTTGCCTTTCATTTCGCTAAATAGCGGATTGTCGTTGATTTTCCAATTGAGCGAAAGGATATTTGCCGTCGGCACGCCCTTGACGTCAAAGTAATACTGATTGGACAGCATACCTATGTTTGAATAGTTATATCTCGTGTCACCCGTCAATGCAAACTGACCTATATTTCTGTCCTTGGGTACTGCGCTGACGTATCCCGTCGCACTAGTATTCAAATACTTGCCGTAAGTGTTGGCGCTTTCGCCCGTGTAGATATACCAGTTATCTCCTCCGCCAAGCATTGCAAAGTTGAGGACGAGAGAGATTTTGTCAAGCTTCGTTCTGTCAAGATTGTCGACATAATTCATTGCGCCCTTCCAGCCGTAGCAACCGCCGGAGAAAAATGCAAAAGTCAAATCGTAATCGCAAGACTTATCTTTGAGCGCCTCGGCAAGCGTAAGCAATAAGGCAACGGAAGCTCCGCTTTCATAACTGCCGTCTGCGCCCCACAAATTGCCGCTGATATCGGACTTCTCGTTATACAAATTGTCGTATGAGCACGAAAGTATTATTTCTCCCTTGCTCTTCTCCAAGTTAGACTTTTTGGAAAATACTACGTTGTAAGCTGGCGCGTCGGTTACTTCCGCACCGTCGAATCTTTTGAAAGTCGTCTTGAATTCTTGCAAACCGATCCCTTCGTCAGTTGAATATACTCCCTCGTAACCCAACTCAGTCATCACGCCTGCGATATACTTTGCGCTATCGAGCGCGCCTTGCGTACCCAAAGTCCTGTTGTTGAGTTCTTCGCCCGAGAGCATCTGCAAATACCCGTACGCTCTATCTCCAAGAGTATCGTCGACTTTGACGGTCCTGACCTCTACGCGTGAAGTACAACCGACGAAAAATGCCATGACAAGGACTGCTAAAAGAGCTATTGCAACAACGCATATCTTCTTAAATTCAATCATCATCTTCATACCCCCATCACGCAAAACTAATCAACACGATTGTCGGCAACAACATTACGTCGAGAAGCAGAGGTC
>CAMWSW010000150.1 GCA_947176975.1 uncultured Clostridia bacterium
GGCTTGAAGTATACTGCCGACGTAGCAGGAGTACCGCTCTCGTAAGTCGTTTTAACACGACCTTGCTCAGGATTTCCGTCACCGCCGATTTCACCGGTATCGCCTTCTGTATAATAATAAGCTTCGACTGAAATCGTAGGTGTAGTCTTGTCGATATTGACCTCGAGTTCAATCGTGGTGCTGTTGCCAGCAACGTCGGTAACTACGATTTCGTTTTTGCCGGAAGTTTCGAATTTCCAAGAGTACGTGCCGTCGTCATTCTTATTTTCATCTGTCATTATGTCTGCTACTTTAGCGTCGTTGTTAAACATTTCGATACTTGCGACTCCGCTTGCGCTGTCTTTAGCATCAATAAAGACTTTGTTGTGCGTATAATACGTGCCGTTTTCTATCGGATGCTCGTAATCTACTTTTGCAGTAGGCTTAGTCATATCAATCTTGACTGTGTAGATATAAGGCTCAGTGACCTGCACGCCGCCGCTTGTGAGATAAACCGTATATTTTCTACCTGCTTTTGGCGTGTCTACTTTATTTTCCATAATAAGACCACTTACGCTGTTGGTATCGCCGTTGACTTCATAGACGTAACCGTCTGCGGCTCCCTTAATACCGTCTTGAACAGAGAACTCGAAATTTTGAGGAGCGGTCAGCCAATTGTCTGCAAGCCAGCTTGCGTTTATTGGAGTGACTTCAGCCTTTATGACTTCAAAGGAATGCTCTACGTTGTGCGCCGTAGCGTCGTAATAAACCACGACTTTGTTGGCATTGTCTACATAAGCTAAATCGCTGTCGTCTTTTGCCTGCAACGCAAAGGTATACGTACCGGGGAGTCTACCCGAAAGAACGGGAACGTCTTGAGGATTTACGGCATTAAAGCCTGACGGAACTGCATATACGCCATCGCCTTTTGCAAATTTAAACTGCTTTGCAAGGAAGTCTTCGCCGTTATAAGTATACTCCGGCTCGCCGACGTAGCTTATCGTAGTCACCTCGTAAGTGCGAACGTCGGTTACCCAATACTTTTGAGAAGCATCTTGATACGGAGCGATAGTATAGGTAGATTGATCAAATCTCTCTTCGTCGTTGTAACAGATATACGTCACGCCGTTGTTGATCGTGTCGACCGTATCTGCTTGAACTATTCCGTTGTTGTCAGCGTCTTTGCCGTTATATTTGGTAAAATCAAATCCGCCAAGCATTCTATCGGTCGAGGTCTTGTCTTTCAAATCTGCCGTAATCACTTGGTCGCCGTTATCGGCAAAGCCAACCGTGACGTCGGCGTAATCGTCGCAAAGAACCAAATTGCCGTATGCAATACCGTGTTGAGCGCCCTGAGTGCCGTCAAGACAACCTCCGCAATGGTCGACGTTGTGATCGTATTGACCGGACGTACTAAAGATAGTTACGTCAGTTGCCTTACCGCAATATACGACAGCGTTTGCCGAAGCCTTGTGAATTGCCTCTTTTTTAGCATCTGATATAACAAGTCCGCTATTAGTAGCCTTGAAATCAACTATTATGTTACTTACCGTGGCTTGCTCTGCTTCTGATTCGCCAATACCGTTAACCGCAAAGGAAAACGCCGAGTTGGCAGGCACTACGGCAGCAACCAAGGTTGCCGCAGAAGCTTTTTCTAGAGTTTTATTATTTCTTTGAGCCTTAAGAGTATAAGATACGCTGCTGTCTGCTTGGATAATGATATTGGTACATTTCGAACTTCTTGAGGACATAGTACCCGCAATACCGCCTGCTTCCGAAACTGCGTCTGCGTTTTGTTGAGCAGTACTTCCAAACCAACCGCTATTATCGGAGTTTTGCGCTCTGGTATTGAGTTTTGCGTTAAAACTGCCGGAATACTTTGCCGTGATAAAGGAAATTTCACCTCCGTTGCGACCTGCAATTCCGCCAAAGTAGGTGCGGAAGGTCTCTTTCGCCACGCCTCCTACGGAATAATCACCCGTTGACAAAGTGCCGTCGCAATAGAAATATCCGAATTCACCTCCTGTGACGGTCAAATCACAGTTGGTGATAGTACCTGAATTGCTACCGCAGACGATACCTGCGAAGTTCTTTCCCAAATAGTTCTTGTTGTTGGCAACGCTGTGAGCAGCTTGCGAATAGACAAACTTAATATTCTTGATAGTACCCATATTGTAATCTACGAGCATACCGTAGTTACGCTTTGAGTAATTGGATGAGTTGTCCAACGGATCGGTGGTATACGCAGTTTTACTTTCGTCATACCCCTGTACTACACCGGCAGTTCCGCTAAGTTTAGCTCCGTCTCCAGTCTTATTGCTGACGTTGGCGGTCGCGTCCGCGTCCGCTAGAGTTACGGTATGTCCGTTGCCGTCGATAGTTCTGCCGGCTGAAAGATATGCTTGCGAGCCTACTTTGTTTGCCCAGTCAAACGTAAAGTCCTTAGTAAGGAAACCGACGTTGACGGAACAGTCCTTAACTCCGTTTTTAGTTTCGCCGTTTTCTTCGTAGGTATAGCTATACGATGACACGCCATTGATAAAGGCTTGCAGCGTAGCGGCGTCAGGTATCTCTACTGCGCCCTCGGGCGTATCTTCTACCGACTTTGTCGAAGACTGCGCGTTGATCGTCACGGCGGTGTTGGAGAAATTTACGCTCTCACCGCCGTAATAATTATTAACAGGTTGTGCGCCCACGGAGAGCAGTACGCCCGCCGTGATTGCCAATATCAATGATATGATACAAATTATAGAAGTTACTCTTTTCTTCGCTGTCATATTACACCTCCTCTAATGTCGGGGCGCCGGTTATCTTTACCGTCACCTCGCACTGCTGCTCGTGTTTACCATTTTCGTCAAGATATACGATTGCGGTATAAGTGCCGTCTTCGGTAAATACTACGTTGCCCGTAAACCAAGTTACGTTTGCCGTCACTTTATCTTCGCCAAGGAAGATTTCCATCTTGTCTTTGAAGAATGCCGACTTGCCTTGCTCGACGTAGTCTTGGTAATTGATTTCTATCACTTGATCTTTTTCTGCAAGCGACATCTTGATGCTAGGCACGTATACCTGTATGGTCGTCGCATAGAGCGACTTTCCATCTTTCTTCTTGATATCGATCGATACGGGGCATTCAATAGTCATACCCTCTGCCATTGCCTTCTCCACTGCCGCTTCGTCTTCAAAGAATTTGTCCATGTCTATTGTGACAGGCACGTCTCTCTTGATTATGCCGCCGCTTGTCTTGAAGTTGAGGAGCGTAGGATAACATCTCTCTTCCGGCACGTTGCCGTAGAATGCGTACTTCCAATCAAACGTCACAGTTTTATTGGAATTTGACAAGCCTACGATATCCGATGGGAGAACGTTGACTTCCACGCCTTCCAGTTTCCACTGATTGTAATCGCCTTCGTTGAGTACAACAGACGCGAAGTATTGTCCGCCCTTGAGGTCTACGACTACTCCGTCGGTATTCCACTTTGCCTTTGCAGTATACTCGAGATAATCCTTGCCATTGTAGCCTACCACTGTGATTTCGTCGGGGAAAGATTCTTCCCTAGCGTACTCAATGAAGTCGGTCTCGATATAGTTGAGTCCGTTACGCTCGATGTAGTAGATATCAAACGGAGTAAACTCAACTTCGAGTACCATATCGCGCTCGTAATCCGTTCCTTTGCCTACGTGTACGTTGATTTGATACTTGGCAGGATTTTGCAAGTCTTGTCTAGTCTTGTAGTTGGGGTTCTTTACCTGCTCACCATTCTCATCCTCAATATACTCATCGGTAAACATCTTGAAGTCGTAAGTCGCTGGCAAGTTGCGATAGAACGTGTCGTTGACTTTGACTCTTATTACACCGCTGTCCTTAAGCGAGTTG
>CAMWSW010000151.1 GCA_947176975.1 uncultured Clostridia bacterium
CTCGTAACTCTGCTCTACGAGATTGTCTGCGTATACGCCGGCATTGTTGACGAGTTCGCCTGCCTGCATTTGCGCTTCTTTCATTATCTCGCTTTCGGATACGAGGCGCATTGCCTCTTGCTTTGCCTCTTCGATTATAGCCTGCGCTTCCTTGTTGGCGTCAGCCTTCATATTGTCGCAGTCGCGCAAAATCAAAGTCGCCTCGGCAAGCTCTGACGGCAACTGACTTCTTATCTGTTGCAGCATTATAAGACAAGCGTTGGCGTCGATAAGACGCATATTGGAAAACATCTGCTTCTTGCCGTTGTTGATTGTCTCCTCAAGCCTATCCAAAAGTCTGCTTATCGTCATCGTATTCATAATAGTTTCTCCTTATATGCCTTGACGACTGCTCTTGCTACGCCGTCAGGCAAATATTTTTTTACGTCCTCGCCATTCTTTAGTTTTTCTCTTATAAGCGAGGAAGATATTTCTCTTATACCCTCAACAAGTTGAGTATGCAATCCGTGTTCCTCATTGAACTTCGCCATATCCTCTTCATACTTGAGGTCTTCTTGATTGCGGTATCCTCTGTATACCTTTGCTATGCCTTTGCTCTTGCAGTATTCGTATACGTATCCGTCGCACACGTCCACCGTGACGTTGAGATAGTCTTTGACGGCAAGCCTTGCAAATTCCAATCTCTCCTCAAGCGAAAAAAGATATTGCTTATCGGGATTGCAAGCCAACAATATCACTGCTTCGTCAAACTCTTCAAGCGCCCTATCAAGCACGTCCAAGTGTCCTTTGGTGATTGGGTCGTAACTTCCCGCAAGCGCCGTCTTGCCTCTTGACATGGCAATGTAATCCACCGTGACTATTCCAAAGGTCTTACGCTTTGCTATATACATACCGTCGGGCAACACGAAATCCTTGTCGGAGTGTTCGTATATTATATATCCGCCGTCCGCAAGCAATCCTCTGTCCTTGACGATTTCGCATATACCGCTAATATAATCCGTCTTATACGGAGGGTCAACGAAAATGAAATCCCATTTGCCGTCCGCGGTATACAGCGTGTCTCTCCAATCTCTGTTGACCACCTTATGGGCTTCGCCTATGCCCTTGAGATTGCCTTGCGTGAGAGCAACAGACGACTTACTGATATCTGCAAAAAGCGTATAACTTGCGCCTCTGCTGATAGCCTCGATTCCCATAGACCCGCTGCCGCAGAACAAGTCGAGAAATCTGCTTCCCGCAATATCAAACTGAATTACGTTGAAGATACTCTCCTTGACTTTGTCTCCCGTGGGTCGCACGTCGTTGCCTATAGGAGAGTCGAGTCTCTTGCCTCTGTATTTTCCGCTTATTACTCTCATATATTAAGTCTGCTCCTAAAGGTCGCGTCTTTTGATTATGCCCTTGGACGTAATCAGCATATCAAGAGGCTTGTCCCAAGGATCGCAAATCACTTTATCCACGACTTGCTCTTCAAATGCAAGTCCCACTTTGAAAGTGTCGAGAGATTGAAAATATCTGTCGTAATATCCCTTGCCCTTGCCAAGTCTGTTGAGTTTCTCGTCAACTCCCAAAAGCGGAGTCACCGTCACTGCGGGGCGTATCTCGCTTGGAAGATATCTTTTTCCGATAGGCTCGTATATGCCCCAATTCGCCACTTGATATTGCGTATCTTTATCCACCTTGACAAGCAACATATCTTCGCCGTCGACGACGGGCAGATACACCTCTCGTCTTTGGCAAAAATACTCTATGATTTGCTTGGTATCCACTTCGCTAGGCAAGGAGTTGTAAATACATATACTTCCGCTTGGCAAGACTACGTTTTGCAAAAGTCTTGCGACTTGCTCGCTTTGTCTTGCCTTGTCGAATATACCTGCAATTATTGCTCTCAACGCCTTTCTTTGCGACGTCTTATCCATCAATTCTGCGCCTTGTAATAGTTTATCAAACAGCCTTTGGATATGATATCTCTCTCGTCTGCCGTCAATGCGTCTACTGTCAATACCGTATCAATTACCTTGTTGCCGCGGACTATCTTTGCGTTAAATTCGCATCCGCCTTTCTCTATTGTATTCTTGACGTCGTATACGACTATTATATCGTCGTCTTCATACTTCTCTTGCGAAAGGAATGGCAACATACCCCAATTTATAAGGTTGGAGCGGTATCTCTTGGTTGCGTACTCCTTTGCGATATTACATACGCCGCCAAGCACTCTTTGACAGCTTGCAGCCTGTTCTCTTGCGCTTCCGTCGCCCGGCTTAACCGCGTATACGCCGCTACCGATTGACACGCTTCCCTTGAGCTTCACGCCAGCCTTGTTGACTGCGTCGAGATATTCTCCGCCAAGTCCGTTGGCTCTTCTGTCAAGTTCGCCTTGGAAAATCTTCTTTGCTTTGCCGACGTAATCGGGGCACTTTCTCGAGAGCGCAAACTCTGCAAGCTTCATTGGGTTGGAGCGATAGCTTGACGTCTCGCCCGACGGAATGAGTTCGTCGGTAGTGGTAACGGGATCGTTGATAACAGCGCCCAACTTGACAACGATATTGTCCGTCAAAGCAATTACTTCGGGCCAATCGCAGATATTAGGACCGTACTCGAGATTAGCGTCCTTATCGGGCTTGTCCCAGCCGTTGTAAACTCTCTTTTCATATATTGATTTATCGTACTCGAATTTCGGTATGGTATTGTCGTAATCCATATCCAACGCGCTCGTCAAAATACCGCCGTTGGCTGCCGTCGCCGCAATAGAACGGGCGTCCATAAGCGCAACAGACGCGATTTGATTATTGGCAGGCTTGCTTCCCTCTCTCGATTCGAAGTTACGCGTAGTGTGTCTAATCGACAAAGCGTTGTTGGCAGGAACGTCGCCCGCTCCGAAACACGGTCCGCAGAACGCGCTCTTGACGTTGGCGCCGCTCTTGACGAGGTCTGCTATTGCGCCTTTCTTGAGCAAGTCGAAATATACAGGCGTAGAGGACGGATATACGCTCAAAGTAAATTTGCCGTCGCCGACAGCCTTGTCGCGCAATATTCTGCTTGCCTCTATGATATTATCGTACGTACCGCCTGCGCAACCCGCGATAATACCTTGCTCTACTCTCACTTTGCCGTCGACAATCTTGTCCGTCAACTTGAAGTTGATTTTCTTGTTGTTGAGAAGTTCGTTGCACTGCTTTTCGACTGCCGAAAGAATATCTTCCGGATTGTCGATTACGTCTTGCAAATTGTATACGTTGGACGGGTGGAAAGGAAGCGCGATTTGCGGAACTACCTTTGACAAATCCACTTCGACTACACCGTCGTAATAAGCAATCTTTTGAGGAGTAATCGATGCGTAATCGTCCATTCTACCTCTTACCGCATAATAGTTCTTTACCTCGACGTCATCCGTCGTCCATATAGACGAAAGACACGTCGTCTCCGTCGTCATTACGTCAATGCCGATACGGTATTCTATAGGCAAATTCTTGATGCCGTCGCCGACGAATTCCATAACCTTGTTTTTGACGAAACCGCCCTTGAATACCGCGCCGATAATCGCTAAGGCAACGTCTTGAGGGCCGACGCCCTTTCTCGGCGCGCCTGTGAGATGAATTGCCACTACGTCGGGATATTTGATATCGTAAGTACGGCAAAGAAGTTGTTTTACAAGTTCAGGTCCGCCCTCGCCCACAGCCATTGTGCCGAGCGCGCCGTATCTCGTGTGGGAGTCAGATCCCAAAATCATCTTTCCGCATCCCGACATACACTCGCGCATATAGGTAGGGATCTGTCTCGTATAGACATCTCCGAGCCCACGAGA
>CAMWSW010000152.1 GCA_947176975.1 uncultured Clostridia bacterium
GAGCTAGACAAGGTAGCATCCGTAGCCCGCAATGGACAGGCGGCGGCGTAGTTTTCGCACCGAAGCCCAGAGATTTCTCTCAAAAGATCAACAAGAAGATGAAGGTAGCCGCTACTTTGTCGGCATTGAGCGCAAAGGTAAGCGACAACGACCTTATCGTACTTGACAAGTTGGTACTTGAAGAAGCAAAGACGAAATACATCGCTCAAATGCTCAAGGCAATGGAAATCGATAAGAAAGTTTTGTTGGTAGTCGGCAATGACGACGAAGCAGTTCAAAGAGCTTGCGCAAACATTCAAAACTTGACTCTTATCAATGCAAGCCTCATCAACGTATATGATTTGGCGGCAAATACGAAGTGTATCTTCACTGTTGATGCAGTAAACAAAATAGAGGAGGCATACAAGAATGAATAAGTATGATGTGATTATTTCCCCTATCCTTACGGAAAAGAGTTATGACGGTATCGCAGTAAAGAAATATACTTTCAAAGTAGCTTGCGATGCTACGAAGACTCAAATCAAGGTAGCTGTCGAAGATATTTTCGGCGTTAGCGTAGCAAAAGTAAACACCGTCAACGTAAACGGCAAGAAGAAGAGAATGGGAAGAAACGAAGGTATGACTTCCGCTTACAAGAAAGCAATCGTGACGTTGACAGAAGATAGCAAGACTATCGAATTCTTTGAGAGTCTGGCATAATTAGGAGGTAAAATAAATGGCTATTAAGAGATTTAAACCTACTTCTCCTGCTCGTCGTTTTATGACGGTATCTCAATTTACCGAAATCACCACGACCACTCCCGAAAGGAGCTTGCTTGAATCCAAAAGCAAGAGCGGCGGTAGAAATGCGACCGGTAGAATTACCGTAAGACATATCGGCGGCGGCAACAGAAGAAAGTACAGAATAATTGACTTCAAGCGCAATAAGGACAACATCCCGGCAACGGTCGCTTCCATAGAGTACGATCCAAACCGCAGCGCAAACATAGCTCTCCTCAACTATGCGGACGGCGAAAAGAGATACATCATCGCTCCGCTTGGATTGCAGAAGGGCGACACCGTAATGAGCGGTGAGAATGCAGATATCAAGACGGGCAACGCGCTTCCTCTTGAGAAGATTCCTGTAGGTACCGTTATCCATAATATAGAGATGCATCCCGGCAAGGGCGGTCAGATCGCAAGATCGGCAGGAAATTCCGCTCAGCTCATGGCTAAGGAAGGCAAGTACGCAACGCTCAGACTTCCAAGCGGTGAAATGAGATACATTCCTATCAAGTGCAGAGCTACTATCGGACAGGTTGGCAACCTCGAGCACGAAATCGTGTCTTTGGGTAAAGCAGGACGCAAACGCCATATGGGCGTAAGACCTACGGTCCGCGGTGTTGTAATGAACCCATGCGATCACCCGCACGGTGGTGGTGAAGGTAAGTCGCCGATAGGTATGCCGAGTCCTGTAACTCCTTGGGGTAAACCAGCACTCGGTTACAAGACCAGAAAGAAGAACAAGAGCAATAAGTTCATCATCAAGCGTGTGAACTAGGAGGATCAAAAATGAGTAGATCAGTAAAGAAAGGACCTTTCGTTGAAGAAAGACTTATAAAGAGAATTATCGCAATGAACAATGCCAACGAAAAGAAGGTTGTTAAGACTTGGTCAAGATCTTCCACAATCTTCCCGGAAATGGTAGGACACACGATAGCCGTACACGACGGCAGAAAGCACGTGCCTGTATATATCACTGAAGATATGGTAGGCTGCAAACTCGGAGAGTTCGCTCCCACCCGTACGTTCAAAGGTCACGCAGGCGAAAAAACCACAGGTAAGAAATAAGGAGGCGTAAGATGGCAAAGAGATTAAGAGAAAAGAGCGCCGCTCGTAAAGAAAACGCTGACAAGCGTCCGAGCGCAACAGCCAAGTACGTCAGAATTTCTCCCGACAAGGTTAGAATCGTGCTTGACGTAATCAGAGGCAAAAATTACGAAGAGGCTTTGGCAATACTCAAATTTACGCGTAAAGCTGCTTGCGAACCGCTTATCAAGTTGTTGAATTCGGCGGCTGCAAACGCAGAAAACAATTTGAATATGGACAAAACCACGCTTTACGTAGCAGAGTGCTACGCCAACGCAGGCCCGATACTCAAGCGTATCAGAGCAAGAGCAAAGGGAAGCGCTGCAAGAATCAACAAACGCACCAGCCACATCACCATCATCTTGGATGAGGCTAAGGCAGAATAATCGAGGAGGTATCAAAAATGGGACAAAAAGTTAGTCCACACGGATTGAGAGTAGGCGTAATTAAAGATTGGAACGCTCAATGGTATGCTGACAAGAAGAACTTTTCTAAGAACCTCATTGAGGATCACAAGATCAGAACTTACTTGAAGAAACAATATTATCAATGTTCTATCTCCAAGATTACAATCAGCAGAATACTTTCTTCGGCAAACGATATCGTAATAGTTACGATTTACACCGCAAAGCCGGGTATTATGATTGGCAAGGCAGGCGCAGGCGTTGAGCAAATCAAGAAAGAAGTTATGAAGCTTGCTCCCAAGAAGAGCGTAAGCATCAACATAATGGAAGTTAAGAGACCTGACACGGATGCTCAACTTATCGCAGAGAACATCGCCGCTCAACTTGAGAAGCGTATCGCTTTCAGAAGAGCAATGAAGGGATGTATCTCCAAGGCAATGAAGGGTGGCGTAAAGGGTATCAAGACAATGGTATCCGGTCGTCTTAACGGAGCAGAAATTGCAAATTCCGAGAGCTATCACGAGGGTTCGATACCTCTTCAAACTTTGAGAGCAGATATCGACTATGGTACGGCAGAAGCTCACACCACGTTTGGTATCATCGGCGTTAAGGTATGGGTTTACAAGGGTGAAGTACTTGGAAAGAACGTAAAGGAAACCAAGGAAGGAGGTAATGCGTAATGTTAATGCCTAAGAGAGTTAAAAGACGTCGCGTACACCGCGGTAGATTGACGGGACAGGCTAACAAGGGCAACAAGGTTGCATACGGCGAGTACGGACTTGTAGCGCTTGAGCCAAGCTGGATTACCTCAAACCAAATTGAGGCAGCCCGTATAGCGATGACGCGTTATATCAAGAGAGGCGGTAAGGTATGGATTAATATATTCCCCCACAAGCCTATCACGAAGAAGCCGGCAGAAACCAGAATGGGTAGCGGTAAAGGTAGCGTAGAGTACTGGGTAGCAGTAGTTAAGCCGGGCCGTGTAATGTTCGAGATGTCGGGCGTAAGCGAAGAAGTCGCACGCGAAGCATTGAGACTTGCATCACACAAATTGCCGGTTAAGTGCAAATTTGTAAAGAGAGAAGAGGTGAGCGCAGATGAAAGCAAGTAATTTTTTTGAAATGACAAACGAAGAACTTAATCTCAAATTGAATTCTTTGAAAGAAGAACTCTTCAATCTTCGCTTTAAGCACAAAGCAGGTCAACTTGAGAATGCTAATCAACTTGCAATTTGCAAGAAAGATATCGCAAGAGTAAAGACGATAATCCGTCAAAGAGAACTTGGAATTTCCGACGAGCCAAACAAGGCTGCAGGTAAGAAATCCGCCAAGAAGGCTAAATAAGGAGGATAACGGACATGGAAGAAAGAAATCTTAGAAAATCCAGAGTTGGCGTCGTTGTCAGCGACAAAATGGAAAAGACTGTTGTTGTTGCTATCAAAGAGCGTGTTAAGCATCCTCTTTATGGCAAGATTATCAATAGAACAAAGACGTTCAAGGCTCACGACGAGCTTAATGAATGTGGCA
>CAMWSW010000153.1 GCA_947176975.1 uncultured Clostridia bacterium
CCTCTATATAGAATATTCTATATAGAGTGTAATTATTTTTTCAATATGGTATTATGAGGGTTAGGGCGTAAGTTTTCTCGTTTTTGACGGTTTTTTCCTGGCTGCGTTCCGGCTATACTACCTTGTAGGCATACCTGGACGCCTCGGGCGTGCATTGCGGCTCGTGAGCGGTTCGGCCTGCGCTTCACTCACTTGTCCTTTGGCAAGTTCTCCCGTATCCGACCTATCTAATGGATTGTCGGACAGATGTATCGAGTGTGAAGGGGCTTGCGTCCTGCCGTGGTATCTTCTACGGCGAATCTTGTCCGACTGTATTGCGACGGCTACTCTGCTTTTGCAATATTCGCCTCACGGTAGTCGGACTTTTTTTATTTAAGATGTTAGTTTTCCAAACTTCTAACTTTTAGTATATTTTCGGTTGATTTATAGAAAATCTTGTAGTATGATACTTTTAATAGGGCGTACGCTTTCTGGTGAATCGCTGCCTTTTCCTGGCTGCGTTCCGGCAATAATAATAACTCGACTAATGCAAATTACCTGGACGCTGTTGGCACCCACAACAATACGACCGTGACGTCCACATCGGCGACTGCCACCAGCGGCGTGCTGGGCGGCTCGTTAGCGGTTCGGCCTGCGCTTCACTCACTTGTCTCTTGGCAAGTTGTCCCGTATCCGACTTATCTAATGGATTGTCGGACAGATGTATTGAGTATGAAGGGGCTTGCGTCCTGCCGTGGTTTTCCTACGGCGAATCTTGTCCGACTGTATTGCAACGGCTACTCCGCTTTTGCAGTATTCGCCTCACGGCAGTCGGACTTTTTTATTTAAGACGTTAGTTTTCCAAACTTCTAAATTTTAGTATATTTCTGGTTGATATATAGAAAATACTATGGTATAATGCCTTTACAAGGGCGTAAGTCTACTGGTTGAGCGGTTGTCCACGTTTCTTGCGTTTCCTGGCTGCGTTCCGGCAATAATAATAATTCCACGAACGCAAACTACCTGGACGCCGCCGGCAGTTAATATAATACGACCGTGACCTCTACGACGGGTGTTTCCGGCGTGGCGGGCGTGATTTCGGGCGGCTCGTTAGCGGTTCGGCCTGCGCTTCACTCACTTGCCCTTTGGCAAGTTCTCCCGTATTCGACTTATCTAAAGGATAGTCGGACAGATGTATTGAGTATGAAGGGGCTTGCGTCCTGCCGTGGTATTCCCTGCGGCGAATCTTGTCCGACTGTATTGCAACGGCTACTCCGCTTTTGCGATATTCGCCTCACGGCAGTCGGACTATTTTTATTTTTTCGACCTCATCCAACCGCCCAGCATCTTCTTGATTTCATAAAGCTGTCTTGCAATTATCCCCGTCTGTCTTATGGTGATGGCTTGCATACATCTTGCCGTCTCGCTGTAGAAGTCTATCAGCGACAGACTTACGTTGGCTTGCTTTTGAAAGTCGCTGCGCTTTTCGCCCTGCTCAAGATTGGCTCGGTATAAATGCTCTATCAATTCCACCGATGAATTTTGCAATCGCGTAATAATGCTCCACCTCAACTTTTTGGGAGATTTCTCCGTGACTATGAAGATGTACTCCGACAGTTTTTTAGCGGCGGTGAAGACTGCCATTTCCCTGTCTTTCAAAGGGTCGAAATCGTGTATGACAAATGGCTTGCGCGCAGCTTTTTCCGACGACGCATAAATCTGATTGCTATCGTCGGGATGATTGAGTTCTTTACGGATTTCTTCATCCATAAAGTCTTTGTCCTTTTGTTCTTCCATTGTTTTTCCTCTTTTGTAATTTCGTGTTGATAATTTATAATTTGTTTTTTTATTCAGAGACCCTTCGACTGCGCTCAGGGTGACTCGTTTAAAGCGAAAGTGATACCTTGAACGCGTCATTCTGAGCGGAATGCAGTGAAGTCGAAGAATCTAATCCTCTCTATTCTCTTTTACCGCAAAGTCAAGTTTATCCTTCAACTCTTTTTCCAACTTCTTGCTTCGCGAATACTTCAAATGTCCGTGGAATGCCGACAGAGATTGTCTCACCCTTTCGCTGTTGATGACTTTGTCGCAGTACGCCTTCTTGAGTAGTTTTGCCCGCCATCTAAAACGTCGCTTGGTCGCCTTCTTCACCGTCTTGATTATCTCTCCGTTGGGACCTACGCAAAAGCGAAAGCCGAGATAAGTCACACCGTTTTTGAGCGGAAAAATCTGCGTCTTGGAATTGAGCGATAGTTTTAACTTTGCCACAGCATTTTCTATCTCCGACTTGACGTAGCGAAGATATTTCAAATCTTCGTGCACGAGTACGAAGTCGTCCATATATCTTGAGTATACTTTGACGCCGAGTTTCTCTTTGACCAATCTGTCAATCGGGTCAAGATAATACATCCCAAATAGTTGGCTCGTCTGATTGCCGATAGGTATGCCCCTGCCCGTATTATCGCCCTCGCCCAACGACTTGATGCCGTATCTGTCAAGAAATTCTTTTTTGGTATTGAATCCGTCGATTACGCCCTCGAGCATGGCTTTGAGCCGCTCGTCGGCGACGACGGAGCAAATCCTTTGTTTCAATAAATCGTGAGGTACGCTTGGGAAATATTTGAGGATATCGCATTTGAGAAAGTAGCCCTGCGCGCCGCGCTTTGCAATATGAGTCCTCAACATCTTTTCAAATCTTCTTAATGCAAACAATGCGCCTTTGCCCTTTTGGCATACGCAATTATCGAAAATAACTTTGTCTTTGAAATATGGCATCAACAAACCGTCGCATAACACCCGCTGAACAAGTCTGTCTGAATAAAATAAATTTTGTATCTCTCGGCACTTGGGCTCATATACCAAAAAGGTGTTGTATTTGCCAAACTTATAAGTGCCGTCATTTAATCTTTTGTGTATGTCGTAAAGGTGCGTCAGCATCGACGTCTCAAATTTGACAATCGGCTTTTTGCTTCGGCGCGACGCCCTGCTTGCTCTGTGCGCCGCATACAACGCCTCAAAAGTAAAAAGTTCTTCTAATGTCGTCTCTATCATCTCATCTCCGCAAAGGTCAATACTTGGTCAACTTGCCCACTTCATTGAGACCTTTGTAGTCGTGTTGGCGGTGGTACTCGTATATTATTATCGCAACGCTGTTGGCAAGATTGAGGGAACGAGCCTCTGCGCGCATGGGTATGCGTATGCAGTCGGCGTAGTTCTCGTGCAAAAGTTCTTCGTCAAGCCCCTTCGTCTCTCTGCCGAAGAATACCCAACAGTCGTCATTATATTTCACGTCGGTATGGTTGTGGTCGGACTTGGTGGACGCAAAGAAAAACTGCGCTCCGCTTGCTTCCTTGGTATTCTTCACCGCCAACGCTACGTTGTCGCATACGTCCGCCTTATCGCCGAAATTCGCCGACAGAAATGCTTGCATATTCTCATAGCGGTTGACGTCGGATATCTCCCAATAATCAAGTCCGCTGCGCTTGAGATATTTGTCTTCCCAACTGAATCCGCATGGCTCGATTATATGTAACTTCGCGCCCGTGACCGCGCAGGTGCGGACTATGTTGCCCGTGTTGTTGGGGATTTCGGGATTTACTAATACTACGTTGATCATATTTACCTCTATTCAAAATATCTATCTATCACTTGCCTTATATCGTCAATCGTCCTGCACGCATACGCGTCAAGTTTGATTTGTCTTTGTCCGCGCATACCGCGGCAGTAATACGCAAGATGCTTTTTGAAATTGCACGCGACGAAGTTCTCGTGATGAAACTCAAGCATTGTATTGAGA
>CAMWSW010000154.1 GCA_947176975.1 uncultured Clostridia bacterium
ATCCTCAACGGGTATGCTTATCGCGGTAAGCGTTGCGCTTGAATTCAACAAACAGCTTGAAGGACAGCTCATGATGAAGCATTACAAGGGCTTCCTCAAGTAAAAGAGGATTTATGTACTTGGTATTTTTAGGAGCGCCGGGAGCCGGTAAAGGCACCCAAGCGACGAAAGTATGTGAAAAGTATGATATACCTCATATCTCCACGGGAGACATATTGAGGGCTAACATCAAGGCAGGCACAGCCTTGGGAGTGGAAGCCAAGGGCTACATTGACAAAGGCTTGCTGGTGCCTGACGAAGTCGTAATCGGACTCGTCAAACAAAGACTTCAAGAGGCGGATTGCCAGAAGGGATATTTGCTTGACGGATTTCCGAGAACGATAGAACAAGCCAAGGCTTTGAATGATTTTGCAAAGATATCTTGCGCAATCAACATTGCCGTCGACGAAAAGCTCGTCGTAGATAGAATCGCAGGTCGCAGAATGTGCAAGTGCGGAGAGAGCTATCACGTATCGTGGTATGACAAAGACACTTGCGCAAAGTGCGGCGAAAAGCTATATCAAAGAGACGACGACAAGGAAGATACTGTAAAGGCAAGACTTGAAGTATACAACGCCCAGACGGCTCCGCTCATTGAGTACTACGGCAAGATGGGCATACTCAAAGACGTAGACGGCGCGCAGGAGATGAACAAGGTCTTCGACGACATAGTGAGGATATTGGATGATAACCATTAAGTCGGACTATGAAATACAGTTAATGCGCAAGGCAAATCAAATCGTCAGAGATACGCTCAATCTTCTCGAAGAAAAAATCAAAGAGGGAATGACGACGGCTCAGCTCGACAAGATTGCTCACGATTACATAGTCAAATGCGACGCAGTACCGTCCTTCTTGGGATATAGCGGATTTCCAGCGTCGATATGCACGTCGATAAACGAGCAAGTTGTACACGGAATTCCTTCCGACAAGGTGGTAATCAAAGAGGGCGACATAGTCAGCGTAGACTGCGGAAGTATCTACAAAGGATATAACGGCGACGCTGCAAGAACCTTTATGATTGGCAAAGTCAGCGAGGAAAAGGCAAAGCTCGTCGAAGTCACCAAACAGAGTTTCTTCGAAGGCGTCAAGATACTCAAAGAGGGCGTCAGACTTGGAGACTTGGGACATGCGATACAGGCTTACGCGGAATCTTACGGATACGGAGTAGTCAGAGCTTTGGTGGGTCACGGAATAGGCAAAGATATGCATGAAGATCCCGAAGTGCCCAATTACGGCAGAGAAGGACACGGCATGAGGCTGCGTAAGAATATGACGATTGCTATAGAGCCGATGATAAATCTCGGAACGCACGACGTGTATATGCTTGACGACGGTTGGACGATTGTCACGGCAGACGGAATGCCGTCGGCGCACTATGAAAACACGGTGTGGATAAAAGAAGACGGCGTCGAGATATTGTCACTGTGAGGTAAGGATGACGTTTAAAGTTGGAGATATCGTGCAATCAAAGAGCGGTCACGACGCAAAGAAGTACTTCATCGTCATTGCGACGCTAAATGAAAACTATATACTCATTGCAGACGGCAAATCGAGAAAGTTCGAGTGTCCAAAACAGAAGAACGTCAAGCACGTTAAGCTCATTGAGGAGGCAAACGGCGCAGAGGCGTACGTCGACGATAAGAGCATCGCGGATAGATTAGTTAAACTTGATACTGTTGAATAGGAGGTATATATGTCCAAAGAAGACGTAATCGAAGCAGAGGGAAAAGTAATAGAAGTATTGCCCGGTACCAATTTCAAAGTAGAGTTGTCAAACGGACACGTTATCGTAGCATACCTGTCGGGAAAATTGAGAAAGAATTACATCAAAATTCTCGAGGGAGATGCAGTCAAAGTAGAATTAAGTCCATACGACCTCACCAAAGGCAGAATAGTATGGCGTAATAAGAATTAAGGTAGATTAACGGAGGATATAACAATGAAAGTCAGACCATCAGTAAAGCCGATGTGCGACAAATGCAAAGTAATAAAGAGAAACGGAGCAGTTATGATCATCTGCTCAAAATACAAAAAGCACAAGCAAAAGCAAGGCTAATATTTTCTCTTGATTATAAAAATTGAGCGAAACCCGTTCAAACAATGCGAAAAAGGATTATGGAGTTTTCCATAATTCCTTTATTGCGTAAAAAATAAAAAAAATGTATTATAATGCTTGCAAGATTTATTAAATCGTGTTATAATACCTTAGCTAAAAGACATTAATCGTTGGGGAGCGGCTAATAGGTTGTTTCATTCCAAATCACAACAGACAATCTAACTTCTCGTAGCGTTTAATAATATAATAAAAACATTTATTAAATTATTGGAGGTATTTTCATGGCTCGTATTAGTGGCGTTGATTTGCCAAATGAGAAAAGAGTTGAGATAGGTCTTACCTATATCTATGGTATAGGCAGAGTTACATCCAACAAGATTCTCGCTGATACAGGTATAAATCCTGATACAAGAGTTAGGGATTTGACTGATGAAGAAGTAAACAAGATTCGTGAATACATCGACCACAACAACATTATGGTTGAGGGCGATTTGAAGCGTGAAATCAAGATGAACATCAAGAGACTGCAAGAAATCGGTTGCTACCGCGGTGTAAGACACCGTAAGGGATTGCCAGTTCGCGGTCAGAGTACAAAGCAAAATGCTCGTACAAGAAAAGGTCCGAAGAAGACCGTTAGCCGTAAGAAGAAATAAGGAGGATTGAATAATGGCAGTTGCTAAAAAAGTTGTTAAAAAACGTACTGTAAACAAGCGCCGCGGAGAAAACGGTTGCGCTCATATTCACGCCTCTTTCAACAACACCATCGTTACGATTACCGATACGCAAGGTAACGCTATCAGCTGGTCCAGCGCAGGCAAACTTCAACTTCGCGGAAGCAAGAAGTCCACTCCGTTTGCAGCTCAAATGGTAAGCGAAGACGCAGGTAAAGTTGCTTACGATGCAGGTGTAAGAAACGTAGAAGTATATGTAAAAGGTCCGGGTAGCGGCAGAGAGTCTGCTATCAGAGCTTTGCAAAACGTAGGATTGAACGTTACGCTCATCAAAGACGTATCTCCAATTCCTCACAATGGCTGTCGCCCACCAAAGCGCAGAAGACTGTAATAGGAGGTTTGCAATAATATGGCTAGATATACAGGTCCTGATTGTCGTCAATGCAGACGCGAAGGCGAAAAATTATTTTTGAAAGGCGAAAAGTGTTATTCGGAAAAGTGTCCTTTCGCTAAGAACAGCACTCCTCCGGGACAACACGGCGCTGATCGTAAGAAGAACAGCGAATACGCTACTCAGCTTAGAGAAAAACAAAAGACCAAGAGAATCTACGGACTTTGCGAGAAGCAATTCAGAGGCTACTACGACAAGGCTGAAAAGATGAGAGGTATCACCGGTGAAAACATGCTTATCCTTTTGGAGAGACGTCTTGACAACACCGTTTACCGTCTTGGACTTGCATCTTCCCGTTCAATGGCAAGACAAATCGTCAACCACGGTTTGATCACCGTCAACGGTAAGTGCGTAAATATTCCTTCATTCCTCGTGAAGAAGGGCGACGTAATAGGCGTCAAAGAAAACAAAGCCGACAAAAAGGTATTCAGTGGTATCAAGGAGGCTAAGACACTCAATCTTCCAAAGTGGTTGACTTTTGACAACGCAACTTTGACGGGCAACGTAATTGCTTTGCCGGAAAGAGCTGACGTAGAGCAGAAGATTGA
>CAMWSW010000155.1 GCA_947176975.1 uncultured Clostridia bacterium
AAGTATAATGTATTTGAGAAAATGTGCCTTTTCGAAGGCAGTCAGTAAAAGTATACTTTTTTTGGAAGAAACAGAGAAGGGTAATTATGAATATAAAAAATAATAAAAAAATAACTTATGTTGCATTATCGGTGTTGATAATAATGTGCTTATTTATTGTGAGCGCAATGACGTTTGTTGTTACTCAAAATAAGGTTAGCGCGATTACAAATTCCAATCTTGCAAATACGAGTACGTACGTTGATTTGGGAGAATTGTTGGTCGAAAGTTATGAAGAAAAAGATAAAATCTTCGACGGCAACACTTTGAATGAATTATACTCTTATTTGACGGGGCAAAAAAATGCTACCATTGATGACGTTAAAAACGCAGGAACAAAAGATAGCAAGTTTTTCCGTGAAACAAATCTAAATGGCAATCAACAAGATTTGGTGTTGACGATAGGCGGTTTGAAATGGAACGTCGTATATTTATCCGACACGAAAGATAAGAGCGAACCGATTGTTACGCTATGGTTGGCAAATTCTGCTCAAATGGTTAAATACAACACCGGTTCTGTGACGTATGACCACGGACAATGGAATTTATATAATACTGATGCCGCAGGCAACTATCCGGCGAATATGTACGGTAGAAGTATGATTAGGGCGCTTACGTTGAACAACGGCGGAACGTATTATGAGGATAATGCAGGAACGAAGTCACATAGTGTTACACCTACCGAAAGCAATCCGTATGCTATTTATACAATGGAAAAGACAGAAAGCGGTAAGTTGAAGGGCTCATTATATGATTTTATAGAAGCGCCTAGCAACGTACAATGGCAAGCGACGTTGTCGTCTTACGCCCAAGGTACGTATCCTTATAATGTAAGCAACGATTCATACGTAGGCGATCCATCGAGCACTAGGTTTTATAACGCTAAATACAATTATTGGGACTATGATGGATATTCCGATTGGAAGGACGACAAGATTTGGTTGCCTTCAATGGCAGAAACGGGATACAGTACTGCATTAACAGGTCTTTGGAATACGAATGCTTTTCAACGAAGCGATGGCGACGGTAATAATAGCAAGGACTACTATACTTGGATGAGATCGGCTCGTTATAACGGTTTTTTTACTGTTCCAATTCTTCAAGCTGACGGTACAAATTACGACGGCGATCACGTGAACAAAATTGAGGCTATTCGTCCTGCATTTCACTTAAATTTGAGCGAAGTGGCGAAAGTAGCCACTATACCTACTCCTCAGACAAAAGGCGAAGTAAAGAAGTATTACAGCAGCGGTAATACAACTTTTGAATTGGACAAAGTTTTTGATGACGTAATGAAAATCGAAATTACCGCAACGGGAGTAAAACAACCTGACGGAACTTATGCGGAAATAGACGATAAGGATATTCCTAAAGGCAACGTGTCGGCAGGGATAATGTCTTTTACCCCTAGCGTAGTCGGCGAGTATACAGTAACGGTAACCCCACTAAGCGGACAGTATTGGAGCGACGGAAGTACCGACGCAAAGACGTATACTTACAAACTGAAATACCATGTCACGCCTGTTGAATTAAACGTGACGAATCCCGATAACATAGTATACAACGGAGACGACCAGTATTTGCCGTTGAGGTATTATGACGAGAATTTAGTCAAAGCGACTATCAACAATACCGATGACGTAGAAAAAAATAGTAGCGGAATATATTGTATAAAGGCTCATGACGCAAAGACGTATTCAACCACAAAGATAGAACTTGTGGACAAAAACTTAATGGAGTGGACGGACAACGACGGAACGGAAAACCGTAGCAATATAAGCGTTACGGTAAAGCCCAAGACGTTGAGTATTTCGGCAAGCGGAGCATGGCAGACGAGCGTAAGAAAGGCAGACGCGACTTATAAGCTCACTTGCGCAGGTATATGCTCAAGCGATATAGGCGCGTTGGATTTCTTGGCGTACTATACATATCAATCGGGAAAGGAAAACCCTGTCAGCGATTATCCGCCCACGTTGAATTCAAATAATACCGAGATAACTATTACGTTGCCGTCTGTAGACAAAATCGGCACTACGGACGATTATAATTATATTCTTAAATTAGATACTTCCAACGCATTGTCGAAGAACTATTCAATGACTTTTTCGCATCCCTTTGCAGTAGAGAAAGAGAGCGTAGAGATAAGCGCGGAAGATATAACGTGGCAGTATACCAACAGTGGTATTGCAGGCGGAACAAAACAGACGGTAGACGACGCTAGTAATATCTTTGAAGTGGATTACAACAAGAGTGAGTATGCTTTTTCAGTCGCTACGAAGTATGCCGACGTCAACGAATATCCCAAGATAAAGACGGAGTTGACGGGAAATATAAAAGCTACAAACGCCAATGCAAGCAACGGTAAATATATCGTTACGTTTGAGATAAAAGCTGTAGATAATTCCATAGAGTTGAAAGGAACGACGACGTTTACCTTGGAGTGGCGCATAAGACAGGCAAAGTACGATTTATCCAAATTAGTATGGACGAGGAAAGACAGTAGCAGAACGGAATATGACGGACGCTCTCATGAAGTGTCGTTGACGATTCCGTCGGAGTACGAGGGCTTGAAAGTATCGTCGACAGGCGGAACGTGGAAGACGATGGATGCAGGAAAGCACACAGCAAACGTCTTGGAGTTCAGTACCACAAATACCAACTATAAAACGCCCAAGAAAAATGATACTTCGTCTTATGACAATGCATTTGTATGGGACTACATTTGGTCGATAAGCAAGAAGCAAATCACCTTGACGTGGGAAGACGAGCCGTCAATGTTGGCAAAGGATAAGAATGACGTAGACTTTGCATATTACGTAGTAAGCGGAGAATTCAAGGATAATTGTACGTACAAGTATTACACGGAAGCAGATTATTTGGCAAACAACAGGGACAATAATATACAGTTTAATCAATTTGAAGTCCCCGACCCTCCAACGCTTGCGTACTATTGGGCAGTAGCCGAATTAGACGCCGATACAGCAAAGAATCATGAGATAGCAGGCGGTGAGTCAAAGAGATTTAGTTTAGGTTCGGACAAGATAGACGTGGTAGTAACGTTCAAAAACGATATATACGAATTCTTGTACGACGGCAAGGCGCACGGCAAGAGCGAATTGGCGATAAGCGTAAAGAAAGGAACGTTGAGCGTAAACAACGACTTGATTTTGACGTATTTCAAATATGAAGACGGGCAAGAAGTTCAACTTGACGGCGAGCCGACGGACAGCGGAAGTTACAAAGTATCGTTAGCGTTGGCGGAGGATTTGGACGATTACAAGTTGTTGAGAAGTCATATCAACTTTGAGATAAAGCAAGTGACGTTGACGATTGCCGACAATACGTCCGCCGACTTGTTTTACAACAAAGTTGAGCAAGGACTTGATTTGGCAGTGACGTCGGGCGGTTTGACTTTGGACGATATATTGATTGAGTATTACGACAAAGATACTGACGGCAAGATAGAGGGCAAGCCTATCAATGCAGGTTCGTATTACGCCCTTTTGAGTTTAAGCGACGATTTGGCGAAGAACTACGTAATAGATACTACCCGCTTTGACATGACGATAAAGAAAGTCGTCTTGACGATAACGACGACGGTAGACAAGATTACTTACGACGGACAAGCTCACGAAACGCAGTTTAGCGTAAAAGAAAATGTCAGCGGAGTTGACTTTGATAAAGACAAGATTGAAGTGACCTATTACAAATACAGCGTGCTTAGGGAAA
>CAMWSW010000156.1 GCA_947176975.1 uncultured Clostridia bacterium
GGCGTACGTTACGCTAATATCGGCGGAGAAAACGGAGTGTCGATAAAGGCGGTTGACAAGGCGTTTGAAATGACGGTTCATCCATATACTTGCAATACGTTGCACAACGCGCAACATATGCACGAACTTGAAAGAGAAGATATGTTGACAGTCTGCATTGACGGAAAACAGCGAGGCGTAGGCGGAGACGTGCCTGCAATGGCTTGCACAAAACCGCAATACAAGATTTTGCCAAAAGAGCAACATACTTTGCACTTTGTAATCAAATTCTAAGAATCAGTAAAATTGGAAAACGCCGATTTAATATCGGCGTTTTTTAATTGGCAAGTCATACCATTTTCGTCAAGATGCAGTCCATCACTTTTTGCGCTGCATTGTCGTAAATAAAACTCGAGTCGACAGCTCCCTTAGGGTACTCGTCAAGATTTATAGTTGAGTCGGGTTCGTTGACTTCGCCTATCCATACGTCGACCCAATCAATTACGTCTTCCTCGCCGTCTACGACAAGGTTGACTATCACCGTCTCTTCAAGACAGTCTAGTATCTTTACGCTTACGCTCACGCATTTTATTACGTCGTTCCAATCTTTGCAAAGAGCGTTGTTGCAAGGCTCGACTTTTTCGCAACCGAGAGTCTTCCTCAAAGCTTCTTGCAGTTTGCCTACAGCCACGCCGTCAAGCGCGTCTTGCGCAAAATAGTCTTTTGCGTTGAGTTTTTCGCCGCCCGCTTGTTTGCTTTGCAAATATTGGGAAATGAAATCGTCGGAAGTCTTTTTCGGTTCTTCATTTTCTTGTTTTTTAAATAAATTGGGAAATAAATCCCTCAACCACTTATTATTCATATCGAGCCTCATATTATATGGTATTATAACGTATGACGGAATATGTCATAATTTGTCAAAATTGAAAATTTATTTTGATTTCGTTTGCTCCCATGATATAATAAAAATATGGATTGGCAAAAGTTAAACGGCGAAATATTATATAAGGTAAGCAGGTATCTTAACTTTGCAGAGCGGGCTATCGACGCAAAGCAAGTGGACGAAGTTGCATCCTGCGGAGTCAGTCGACAAAGGGCGGTTGAGCTTTTGCTTGCGAACTATCTTGATTTGGACGAGACTGGACAGAGACAGTATTTGCCGTATATGCTCAAGAGGC
This sequence comes from uncultured Clostridia bacterium, assembly GCA_947176975.1. Lineage (GTDB taxonomy): Bacteria > Bacillota > Clostridia > Christensenellales > UBA3700 > RACS-045. Next base: position 1,158 of record CAMWSW010000156.1, read on the forward strand.
TGGATAAGACGGACTATCAAAATGACGAATACTATGCCAATATATCATTTGACAAAGCTACCAAAGGCAATTGGCAACTCAAACGGGATTTTTATGCGCCGTACGAGATATTCGTACAGGATGATTTTGCATACGACTTCCAAAAGGTCTTTCCTCAGCTTGGGTATTTTGAAGAGACTTTTGAATATCCCGCGGTATATCAGGACGGACGGCTTTGGATGAGCGTAACTCCCAACGAGATAAATACTATGAGAGAGCCTATCGGCAGAGTAAAAGGCAAGGTGTTGACCTTTGGATTGGGGCTTGGATATTTTGCATATATGTGCTCAATCAAGCAAGACGTGGAAAGCGTGACGGTGGTGGAAAAGGATAAGAGTGTAATAGAGCTATTTGAGGAGATAATACTTCCGCAGTTTGAATCAAAAGACAAGATACGCATAATCAACGACGACGCATACGCTTATCTTGATAAAATGCAAGATAAAGAATACGATTACGCATTCGTCGACATATATCACGACGCAGGCGACGGATTGGAAGTATATAAAAAGTTTAAGCAAAGGCTAGGTAAGTTTCGCCGCACTCAATTTGACTTTTGGATAGAAAAGACTCTCAAATACTATCTTTAAGAACCTCTTGTTTGTTAGAAGACGTACAAAGCGGAAGTTCTACGATGAAACGGGTAAATTCTCCCACTTGGCTTTCGCAAGAGATTTTGCCTTTCAAGGAATCGACTATTGATTTTGCTATGCTAAGTCCAAGACCGAATGAATTGCCGGTGTCTTTGTGCGAAGTGTCGACCTTATAAAATCTATCGAATATATGGTCTAATTTTTCTTTGGGTATACCATCTCCCGTGTTGGTCAGACTTATCACTGCGTGCCGTCTCGTTTTTTGCAGAAGCAAAGTCAGCTTTCCCTTTTGCGGAGTATACTTAATAGCGTTGTCAAGCAGTATTCCGACGATTTTTTCAATCTCTGCGGTGTTTGCCGACACCTTTATATTTTCCTCTGCGGAGTAGTCAAGAGTAAGGGATTTTTCGTAGCATATGGCTTCGAAAGAGAGAGTCATGCCTTCGACGATATCGGTGATTTCAAGTTCTTCCCGATTTGTATTTACATTATTGGTTTCGTATTTCGTCAACTCAAGCATATCCAATATCAACGATTGCATTCTACTCAGTTGATATCCCGCCGAGTCAAGCCACTTTTGGTTATCCAAGACAGTGGAAGTGGGATCGCTTTGTATGAGCTCCAAATTTGTTCTTACGACGGTAAGGGGCGTTTTGAGTTCGTGCGAGGCATTGGCGACCAGTTCTTGTTGACGCAAGAAAGATTGCTTTACAGGCTCAATTGCGCGTTTTGAAAAATAATAGAAAAACAAGAATATGACAAACATACCTGCTATACCGATGCACGTCAGTGTTATGCCCATAATTTTGAGATAATTATTTGATTTGGTATAATCTATTATGGTGTATTTAATTGCGGGCATACCGCTTTCACTTGTCTGGCTGGAGACATACATATATCTTCTTCCGCTTTCGGTAGAAAATTCGCCGTTCTTGTCTTCATTTTCCGTCAATTTTTTTACGACGTCTTGAATCTCATCGCGGCTAAAATAATCGGGGGAGTAATACGTCGTAGGCGCGTGATTTTGCACCGCAACGACGTAGACATAGTTGTCGCTTTGAAAGTAAGGACCTGCGTCGGCTTTTAAAAGGTCGTTTTTGATATCCGTCATAGTCTGGTATCTCGATACGGTAAATACGAGCAAGCAAGCAAGTATTACCAGCGCCCAGCCGATAGCAAGCGGAACGTAAAAAAATTGCCGTTGGAGTTTTTTAAATACTTTATCGTTCATCAATTTTTTGCCGCGAGTTGATAGCCTACGCCTCTTATTGAATTGATAGTAAAGTCAGCGTTGACGTAATTCAATTTTTTTCTCAAGAAAGATATAAAGACTTCAAGCGAATTGGATTAAAAGTCGTTGTCAAATCCCCAACCCTTGTTGATAAGCGATTCTTTTTCAGCCACGTGGCGAGGTTTTTCAAAGAAATAACGCATGATATCAAATTCTTTTTGGGAGAGTTTTACACTCTTGTTTTCGCTTTGGTTGACAAGTTGGAGAGTAGACAGATTGAGCGACACGTTGCCGTAAGTAATCAGATTGTCGGGAGTAGCGTCCGTCTTTCTTCTCAAGAGCGCTCTTATACGCGCAAGAAGTTCTGCAGTGGAGAAGGGCTTTGGCAAATAGTCATCTGCGCCCAAATCAAGACCTTTGACTTTGTTGTATTCCTGCGAGAGCGCAGTAAGCATTATGACGGGAGTGGATATTCTTTTTTCGCGTATTTCGCTCAAAACCTCAAATCCGTTTTTCTTTGGCATCATTACGTCAAGAATTATCAAATCAAAGATATCCGAACTTGCAAGTTGAAGTCCCGCTTCGCCGTCGTTTGCCACTTGCACTTCGTATTTTTCTTTTTGCAAAACCGTACTCAAAGCTTCGCAAAGGCTCATAGAATCTTCGACCAACAATATTCTCATAATATCCTCCTGTCTTTAGCCAATCCCAAATTTAGTAATTTTATTATATAAGAATACGAAT
>CAMWSW010000157.1 GCA_947176975.1 uncultured Clostridia bacterium
TAATGTAATCGTAAAAATACGCCTTTTCATAGGCGGTCAGTAAAAGTATACTTTTTTTGGAATTGTAAAAATTTTGTATTAAATTTTACTAAAACAGAATTTTATTGTATAAAAATAGCCACCCAAAATACGTTGTGTGGCTTAAATTTTGTTTAAACTGTTAAAATTTCCGCTCTATTACTCCGCCGCCGAGGCATACATTGTCGACGTAGACGACGGCGTACTGCCCTTCAGCAATTGCGCGTTGAGGCTCGTCAAAGACAAGCTCGAGTCCGTCGCCCTTTATTATTGCCGTGGCTTGTTGCTCGGGCTGACGGTGACGTATTCTTGCCGTGCATCTAAAGGTATTTTCTTTTGGCTTATAGGTAATAAAATTGAATTTGTCGCACTCAAGGCGTGAGTGATATATCATTGATTGGTCGCCTTGTGAGACGTAAAGGATATTTTTCTCCACGTCTTTACGTACTACAAACCAAGGTTCGCCGTTGCCGCTTCCGCCTATGCCGAGCCCCTTGCGCTGACCGACGGTATAATAGAATACTCCGTCGTGTCTGCCGACGACGCGCCCGTCCAAAGTCTTGATATCGCCCTCTTGCATAGGGATATATTCGCTCAAAAATTTGCGGAAGTTGCGTTCTCCGATAAAGCAAATACCCGTGGAATCCTTCTTGTCCGCCGTGGACAATCCAAACTTGGAAGCCAACGCGCGAACCTCGGGTTTTTCAAGACCGCCCAATGGAAAAAGCACCTTGTCAAGTTGAGCAGATGAGAGTTGATTGAGAAAATACGTCTGATCCTTGTTGGTGTCCTTTGCCTTGAGCAGATAGTTGAGCCCGTCGTCTGCGTGCAAAATATCGCAATAGTGTCCTGTGGCAATATAGTCCGCGCCCATTGACAAAGCGTGCTTGACGAAAGGCGCAAATTTGATTTCCTTGTTGCAAAGTACGTCGGGATTGGGCGTCCTGCCTTTCTTGTATTCTTCAACGAATAATTTGAATACTCTCTCGTAATATTGATCTGCAAAGTCTACGCTGTAATAAGGTATGCCAATGTCGTTGCACACCTTGCGCACGTCGTAAAAGTCCTCGTCTGCCGTGCAACAACCGCTCTCGTCTTTTTCGTGCCAATTGCGCATAAAAAGTCCAATGACCTCATAGCCCTGCTCTTTGAGAAGCAACGCCGTCAATGAGGAATCGACTCCTCCGCTCATACCTACTACTACGCGTTTTTTACTCATAAATTTATAATAACATAAGAGAGAAAGTAATGCAAGCAAATGGATTTGCTTGCATTTGTAATCGAATTGAGATTTCTCCATTTCGCTACGCTACAGTCGAAATGACAAATAAGTCTCGGGCGAGCGTGGAGAGTGCTATTATTTTTGTCCGTGAGACGGCAACCGAGCGGTGAGCGTACTTGCCGTACGTGACCCCGAGGGCGTCCTAGTCTTTAGGACAAAAAGAGCGGTGCTATACACGCTCGGTTACTTAATTACGTCGGCAATTTTGAACTTAGCTTGCATGATATAAGGTTTCGTCGCCGTCCTTGAAAAATATCCGTAAGAGTCCATAATGACCGTGCCGTCATTCAATATCACTACTCCGCTGTAACCGCAATCCATCGCCGTGTAATTCTTGCCGACGACGAGCAACGCGTCTCCGTAGGTATGCTTTGACGGATCGTCGTTTGCAAAACTCATCAAGTCGTCAAAGTCTCCTATCCAAGCCACCCAACCTTCGGATTGCCAATTGACAGTGGATAATGCGCTCTTTTTAAAAGAATCGTCTTTCTTTTGCAACACTTGGCGGAAGCTGATAATCACCTTGCCAGATACGGGATCGTACTCGGCCTTGTGTCTGTCGCCCGTCAATGTGTTGGGAAGCTCTTTGGGCGAAGTCCAAGTGATACCCTCGTCGTAAGAATAGCATATAAGCGCATTGCTGACTCTGTTGTTGGGGCGGGCAATCAATATTAAACAATCATTTTGAGGATTGCGAATTATCTCCAATTCGCACATTCCGTATTTTCCCTCAAGTTGCCTATGCTCGGCAAGAAAAGGCTCGGGCGTACCCCATATCGCGCGCTCGCCGTCAAAAGTGAGATAAGTCCTGTAGTTGACGAATGCCTCGGGAGCGTCTTTGCCGTAATCCCCGCCGCCTCTGTGAAAAGTGCCCATCCATTTGTCGATATATTTTCCATTCTCTTTTAATTGGGTGAGCGAACTCATTGCAACTACTCCATTGTAAGGTAAAGAATTGTTGGCTTCCGCCCAATCCGAACCGTACCACTTCTCAAACTCGCTCCAAGTGTTGCCCTTGTCCCAAGATACAGACGAGTTGAAGCCGTCGGGCAATATGCCGTCGCCCGCCCAATATGGGCAGCCCGACGTAAGCACAACCGCCTGTCTTCCGTCGGTAAAGTCAAGACGGTATACGCAAGGCGTCTCCATAGAATTCTTCCAGGACTCAGGCAAATTCGTCATATCCTGCCAAGTTGCGCCTTGGTCTTTGCTCACCTTGCCAATGATTGCGCCCTTGCCGTGTCCAGACGGATAAAAGGTCATAAGCGTACTTCCCGTGCCGTCGACGTCCACCAAGTCGGGATGTCCGAGATAAGTATCTCTCTTTTCTACGGTAGTCTTGTAAGACTTGTCAAGATATACCATATCTATTTCCATAAGGTCTTTTATCGTGCAAAGTGTGGCAAAATATACCGACAGCAATACTATGACCAATATCAAAGCAACTGCGCCGACACTTGAAGATACGGCAATCAAAGTCTTTTTCTTATTATTCACAAATTACCTCTATTATTTTATTATAATAATTATATACAGTATTATATAGATATGTCAACTCAACTAAATTGCATTGCCTTGACAAGCCCTTTGAATAGGTGTATCATTATATCAATAAAATTTGCGAGGCAAAAGTATGAACATAGATTTTTTTAAGAAAGAAAAAGTTGCAAAGATGAAAGAAAAGGACAAGGACGCAGTCTCTGCCCTCAACGTGGTGATCAACAAGATTATGCTCTCCTCTATCGAGAAACGCGCCAAGGGCGAAGAACTCTCCGAAGGCGACGTTTTGTCGATACTTCAAAAGACGGAAAAGGAATTGATTGAAGAAAAAGCAGGTTATGAAAAAGCCGGAGCTAATTACGCAGACAATGTCAAGAGCCTTGAAAATCAAATAGCTACCGTCAAGAGCTATCTCCCCAAAATGATGAGCAAAGAGGAAATCAAAGAAGTTATCCTCTCTTTGGACGACAAATCTGTGCCTGCCGTAATGCGCCACTTCAAAGCAAATTACAACGGCAAGTGCGATATGAAAGAAGTCAACGAAGTGTTGAGAAGTCTTTAATATAAAGGATTGAGATTTCTCCACTACGGTCGAAATGACAAAAGCGAGAGCATACTCTCGCTTTTTTATTTATCTGTTTATAGGAGTATCGCACAACCGCAGAGATTGGTTGCTTACTTCTTATTCTTCATTGCGCGTTGCTCTTTCAAAAGATCTTGATAACGCTCGATTTGATCTTCGCGAAGGTCAATCATATTCTTCGCCGCCTTGCAAGCTTGAGCGTCGGAGATGACGACTTCAGTCTCCTTGACTTTTATCTTCGTACCGTCGCCGCTTGCGTCTCTCTTAATATCCTTCAAATATTCGTCTTCCATCTTGAAGAGCGCTACCGTCATATCTTTCTTTATCGTCAGCTTCAAAA
>CAMWSW010000158.1 GCA_947176975.1 uncultured Clostridia bacterium
CCGTATGGGTTGACGAGCCGTCCGTACTTGAACTTGTAATTGTATACGCAATCGACGTAGTCGCAAGGCAAGTTACGCGAAACTTTGGTCTCGTCATAGCCTTTGAAATTAGACAGCGCAACTCTCTTGCGCTCGGGCTTCGTCAACGCGTAATACTTATCGTAAAACATCTCAACACCACCTTCTGGGTTTGACTCTTATCTCCCCTTTCTTTCGCACCGCCGTGCGCATATCCTGCTTGAATCTGTCGGAATACATGACGGATTGCTCGTACATACCCGAGATCATACTGTACTCCGCGCATATCCCCAACGCCAACGTCTTTGCGCTGACGACGGGCGGCAACGGACAGTCGTCCTCAATGTCAATGTCGAGAGGAATATAGCTGTATACTATCCTTGCCTTCTTTACGCCGTCGTTGAGGACTTTGCAATGCGTGGGCACGCAGTAAAAATTCGACGTCAAACCTCTGTCGACGTCCTGCACTTTGCGCACCTCGGCGACCTTGTGCAAAAGAGCGTCGTAACTTATCTTGCCGCCATTGACTTCGACAATCTCTTCTTCAATCAACGGCACGTACTCGGTAGCGATTTCCTTTATCACAAGATTGGCGCACTTGACCAACAATTTGAGTTTTGGGTGTTGCGCCGTCTGCGTATTTATGCTTGCGTCTTCGTCGCCGAGATACGTCAAACATATCTGTATCGCTTCTTTAAGTTGCATATTTTTCTCCTCAGAGCCTATAGATAAGTTCGCGTGGCAATCTTACTACCGATTTACGCGTTAAGTTCGTCTACGCCTTGCCAACGTAGCTCTGCTACGCCGACAATGCCTATCCTGCTTATCGCAAAAATCGCTTACATAATCTTGCACACGCTCACTCATCCATAGTCTCTATATTTTTAAATTTCCTAGGGCTTTTTGTATCAACTCGTCCTGACGCTGTTTCTCAAGACGGGCATTGTGGGCGTCAATATCGGCAAGTATGCGTTCTTTGTTTTGAACGGCTGTTTTCCTTGCGAAATCAAGCGCCCTTTTGTCAAGAGAAGAATACGGAAAGACAGCTTGAAACGAGGGCGTCTTTGAGGAGTTGTGCAACTCATATCTGCAAGTTCCCCCATTGAAATAGATTTTGTAATTTTCATCTATGCTCTTTATCCTTGAAGATATATCAAAAAGGTCGTCTCTTATCTCAATTAGTTTCTCCATAATTCTCCTGTACTGCTTAGCGGTATTACGCAGTGGTAATACCGCTAAGCTTTGCCTGTCCTATAGGCTTATCGCAAATCATATCCGCATACTTGACGAGCGTCGCGCCGTAAGTTGCGCTGCCTGCCTTTTGCTTGATTACTTTGCCGTTGTCGCCCTCGAGCCATCTCCAATCGCAAAGTTGGTGCAATTTGAAGTCATTGCTGTTGAGCAAATACATAGTGCCTTTCTCGACGAATCTGTCGGCGATGAGCGGAATACCGTTGTAAGACAAAGCCTTGAAACCGCCGTCGAGATTCATATAATCGACGTTGGTTCTCGTCAAAGCGAGATAGTCGAGGTAGGCTCTTCTCACGTCGTAAGAACATACGATGAAGTCGACTTGCGAACCTGCGACTTCGTCTATGTAGTCAATCGCGCTTTGAATCTTCGCGGTGGAAATAGCGCCCACGTTGGTGTATTGCTTGGGCGCAAGCCAGCTTCTGCCCGCTCTCGACAAGCCGTACAAATCTCTGTCGGAGAAGATTGCGCCAAGTCCCGTCAACTCGTTTTCTTTTGATCCCTGGACGGTCATAATATCCCCTTCTGCTATCTTCGTCGATACCGTTGAAGAAACGGTGACGGTGTTGTTTACTCTGTCGACGCTGACGATTCTCACGCCTTTAAGGTCGCCGTATACAGTTCCGTTTGCCTTGGAATATACGTCGACTACCATACCTTCCATTACGTTGCGCACGCTGTCAAGCTCAATCACGTTGCTTGCGTCCTCTTGCGCCTTGCAGGTCGCCAAAGTACCGCTGCCGTCGCCGTAAAGCATTCTGCCGAGGTTGAACTTGGATGCCTTGAGCAAGCCTTCCATCTCGGCGTTGAGAAGATTGACGAACGCGCCGGTATTGGACTGCGAAGCTCTGATAGCCTTGTCGGAAAGCTCTATCGTACCGTAAAGATTCTTGAGTTCCAACTTAAATCTGTCGTAATTGTTGGCTGCCGGAGCGGGAAGGTCGCCCGTCTCCGTACCTGCGCCGATACCGCCGTTGATGCCGTAAGGTACAAGCTTGATTATCTCCTTGCCCCATACGTCGCTCGTAGTCTGCTCTATCTTTGCAAGAAGCGGGTTGACGCCCACGTTGAGCTGATCTGCCACCACGTTTAAATACACGCTCTTAAGCGCTTTTTCTGCTGTTTCTAACGTTACCATTATTACTCTATATCCTCCTGTTGTTGAACATAGCCTTAAATACGTTCCCCGCCTCGGCTATGCTCGTTGGTCTTGACGGCGGAGTAAGTGTGATTTGTCCCCTCGCGGAAATTGACTTGGGGGGAAGATTACGCTGCAAGGTATCGAAATACTCTTGGATTATTCTGTCCTTTACGGCTTGATTGCCATAGACGTACTTTTGCAAAAATTCCTCGTCGCTTGCAAGCTTTTCGGGAGAGACGTACGCGTCGGCAAGGACGGTCGCAAGAGCTTTTTCCAAGCAATTTTCATCTTGCGACAATTCCTTACTGTCTGCGATTATCCTTCCTATCTGCGCGGAAAAGTCCTTGGCTATCGGATACGTCTGCAAAAAGCTCTGCACTCTTTCCTTCCAACCGACTTGCTCGAATACGGGTATGTTCTCATTCTCGGGAGCGTCCTTTATTTCCTCCCCTTGGCTTCCGTCACAAGCTACACCGTCGGCGTCATTTTCCGCCTCCGCTAATATTTCTTCCCCCTTCGTCTCAAGGGATATATTCTCCGACTCGGGCGTCATATCTGCCGCCCTATCGTCGAAATCAATTTGTTGGTCTGATACCGTCTTCATTTTGTCCTCCGTTGTTTGGCAACTGCGCCAAATCGATAGTCTTCATCATCTTATGCCTTTTGATATGCTCGTCAATCAACGCGACGATGCTTTCGTCCTTTTCTTCAAGCAAGCGTTTGAGGTGCTCGTCGATATGCAAATCGTGATTGTCGTACTCTGCGACCTCTATGTCTTCTTTGCCGAAGTCAATGTTTTCTTTCATAGCCTTTTTGCGATGACTTTCATCAACGTCTCTGCTCGCCTCCCAATTGCCGAAGCCCAATATCTCGAGTATCTTGAGTTTGTTTCGATTGGATATAGCTCCGTTTTCGTCGTTGAAGATACCCATACGCGCAAGCTCTATCACCATATTGCGCTTGTTTTCCAAAGTGTCGGTGAGTTCGTTTTCATTGTCGAATACGAGGTCGTCGCTTTGCAAATCGCTTGCCGTGAAATACGCAAGCTCCACTTCGCCGTTGTCGCCGGAAAATCTCTTGAGCCTCTTGGTCTGACAAAACTGTCTGTAAAGCCTCAACATTTGCTCGCATATTCTCTTGATACCCATTCTCAAAGACGTCGTGGCAATGGACAGTCGGGTGTCGTCCTGCTCGACGAGCATACCTATTGCCTTGCCCGACATCTGATTGAGCACGTTGGAATACTTGCTCAATTCGCTTACTCCCGATATGGTGGTAAATTCCGACAGTATTCTCTCT
>CAMWSW010000159.1 GCA_947176975.1 uncultured Clostridia bacterium
TGAAAATATAGCTAAAGCGGTTGTAGATCAAAATGATAAGAATAGACGGTTGACTGCGTCGATAACATTATTCCGTCATCAACAGGAATTAAGGATTGTCGAAGATATGATGTCGGAAAACAAGCCGATTCCTACGCAAAACGACAATAAAGTCAAGAGAGCATTCATTGACGGCACTGTCAATTTGTATAGAAGAAAGGAAACTCAAAGATTGAGCGAAAAGAAAAAGCAGTGCAGCGATAACATAGATAGATTTGTAGCCGAGTGTAATAATAATGGAATTAAAGTGGACGAAGAAATTACTGAAGAGAGCTTAAAAGCGCTTATTAACAGCGTATTTGAGAACGACAAGTTTGAATTCCAAAGAATAAATTTTGCAATCAATCTTTGCTTACTTGAGGAAGAGTCAAGCGAGGAATTTGTGTTCGGCGACGAGACATTATACGTTGTTTCCGACATACTCTTCGGCGATATGATGCGTATTGAATACATAAAAGAAAATTTCTATAAGAATTTCAAGGAGCTTTCCAACGGCAACTTTTGGGAACGTAACAAATATCTTTTAATAGGTTCGGGAGTTTCGCTTGCGTTGATTTCTGTATTGACTCCGCTTGCCTTGGGAGTAGGCGCGGCAAGTTCTGCGGCAGTGACGAGTTGTCTTGCGCAAATAGGTCATTGCGCGCCCGCGTTGATTGGAACGGGAATTGCCAAAGTCACGGCAATGACGATTTTGACTTCTGCAGTAATATACGGCGGAATGTTGGCAGGAGTCGGAGTAGACGGCATTCTCAAAAACAAGCAAGTAAAAGATGCGTTCCGTCAACTCAAACCGAATGATTTAGCTGCCTTGCTTGCCATCAAAGCGACTATTATCAATTTCAGTATGGAGAATATGGACGACGATGAGTGCAAAAAAGAATTAGATAAATGCCTTTCGAGTCTCAACGACTTGCGCGCAGATTCCGAATATATGTTGATAGTAGAAAAAAGCGATGCGGATAGCAGTAAGAAAAAAATTCAAATATGCAACCGCTTTGTCAAGCGATTGGCGGTGTGCGTAGGTATCTAGTAACAAAAAGCAAGTCGAAAGACTTGCTTTTTATTGAAATTTACTTTTAGCGAAAGAAAAGACAGTGTTGCAAACAATAGAATTGTGTGTTACAATATAAAAGTAAATAAATGGAGAATCGGTATGACGGGTATACTTTATTTTAGTTCTACAGGCAATAGTTTGCAGATAGCCAAAAGAGTCCAAGAGAGATTTGGCGGAAGTATATTATATATTCCCAAGTATGACGGAGACGCAAGCGAGTTTGAGAGAGTTTTTATCGTTACGCCTATTTATTCTTACGGATTGCCGACTCCCGTATTCGATTTGATTCCGAGACTTGTAAAGGATAAGGAAATAATCGTAATTCAAAATTACGGCGGAATGATAGGCGGAGCGGATGCATTGTTCTATGATTATGCAATGCAACATAATTTGAACATAATGGGGATTTATACGCTAAAAATGCCTGAAAATTACACGCTATTTCTTGTCCCGCCAAAGTTTTATACCAATAGCATATTGAAAAGTTCAAATAAAAGAATAGATAAGATACTTGATAAGATTGAGAATGAAAAATACAAATTGCCAAATCCTCATGCTAGTACAAAAAGAGACACGTATCTTAAGAATAAAGGCAATTGGCACATCATTGGCGATAGGTTTTCCGTCAACGATAACTGTGTGAAGTGTCAAAAGTGCGTTCAAATATGTCCGTCGAATAATATTGCAGTTGAAGACGGTAAGATAGTATTTAAAGATAATTGCATAGCTTGTCTTGGGTGTTATCATAGATGCCCGCAAAAGGCGATAGTATATCTTGATAAGAAGAGCAAATACAGATACGTCAATCCCAACGTAAAAGAAAAAGAAATCGGACAGAACTTTTAATTTTATTGACTAATTCGACCTTATATGATAAAATCATATAAAAAAATACAATAGAAGGAGAAGTTATGTACATTATCAGTTTTTGCAAATCATTATTCAAACCTAAGAATGCGCTTCCTGCAATCTATTTTTTTGCTAATGCAGTAATAGTGTTCTTTTTGTTTTATATTTTGCCATTCCAACTGACTCAAGATGAACAAATGAACAGAATATACCTCGGTTTGATAGGTCTTGCTGTAAATCTTGTCTTCATTCTAATTTCACTCACACCAATGGGCGAGGCATTTTGGAGATTGCGTAATAAAATCAAAAGACAACCAAAAGACGAGACCTTGATGCAAGATTGGATGAGCGCCAACGAAGCGTTTGAGGAAGTCAAGAGCGCTGCGCGCAGTTTTACAAAGAGCGTGTCAATCAAAGTTAAGCTGTATTTTTCAAATACCGAAGATATCAACGCTTATGCGTTGGGGCATAGGACCGTAATAATTACCAAAGGAATGCTTGGAGCAGATCCAGAGTATATCAAGGGTGTGTTGGCTCACGAATTGGGACATATCGCTCACGGTGACAGCGATTTGAAACTGGGTATCAACGTATCCAATAGTATATTGACTGTTTTCCTTACGCTTTTGTCTTGTTTCACGTCTCTTATAGTCATAATACTAGCGTCTATAGATAAAGATATTACGAGACTGACTGCGGCAATTATCAATTTCTTATTCAGACTTGTCATCATCGGATTGTTTAATCTATGGAATCTCGTCGGTGTGCTTTTCATAAATTGGTCGTCGCGCAAAGCAGAATATGCGGCAGATAAATTTGCAAACGATTTGGGGTATGGAGAGCAACTTGCGAATTTCTTGAATATATTGGACGGAAATTCCGGCAAGTCTAGCAGATTTGATCTAATGTTCCAGACGCATCCCGATACGCAAGACAGATTGACAGCACTGGGATATGCTGTTGCATAAAAAATAATAATAATCAACTATAGGTAAATCTTATGGATTTTATAATTGAATTATTGGGAGCGGTATTGGAATTATACGTTGAGTTCTTTACAAGTTCAGTTCCCGATAAGGATATAAGCAAAGGCAAACGAATATTTCTTAAAGTGCTTTTCACTATAATAAGTTTGGCAATTATAGCCTGCTTGGTAATAGGTATCATAATGATTGCAAGCAGACAGTCAGACGTCGAAATGATTGTGGGAATAGTCTTGCTCGCGCTGGCGGGATCGGGAATATTGGCGCACATCATTATGGTACTGCGCAACGTAAAAAAGAATAAGAATCTCAGGGAGCCTTTGAGTAAAGAGGACATAGAAGATAATAATAAATTATTAAAATGATTTTAGCCTTGCAATAGCAAGGCTTTTTTATTTACATAAGAAGTCAAAGACCGACAAAGTCTTTGATTTTTTTATTTTCCGAGTATGATAAAATCCCCGTATGACTAATTCGGAGGTAAAGTAATATGCGATTGGAATTGACTAATAATGCAAATTGCGCCGTAGCTAAATTAGACGGCGAACTTGACGAAGGGTGCGTAAAAGAAGTCAGAGAGAAGATTGACAAATTCATTGCAGGCAATAGGTTCGGGCAATTTGTATTTGATTTTGCCGGCGTTTCTTTTATGGACAGTACGGGAATAGGTATGTTGCTCGGAAGATACAAAAATCTCAAACAGCTTGGTATACCAATTTATATCAGCAATGCGCGCGGACACGTTGACTTTATACTGTCCACGGCGGGAATATACACA
>CAMWSW010000160.1 GCA_947176975.1 uncultured Clostridia bacterium
ATTGTAATTAGGACTGTTGGGATTCTTCGGGTCGTTGAGGTCGTCCGGGTCGTAATCCTTCATCTCAAAAGTCTGGTCTCCCGTCTTCGCCGGATCTGCCAATACTTCTCCGTCCTCGCCTACAAACTCATAGTTGTTTGCGTACTCATCCTTTATATGCGCTTGCACGTTGTATGACTTGCCCGCTTCAAGTTGACTTTGCGGTACGACGTTGCCTTGCTCGTCAGTGTACTCGTATTCTATAACTTGCTTGTCGCTCTCGCTCAGTCCGTTGAGTACCGGAGTCTTGCCGTGCGTATCCCACTGCGCCGTTATCTTCTTCTTGACTATGCTAAACTTTATCTGCTCGCTTGCCAAGTAATAATCTCTCAAATCCGTCTCGCTCATCTCTAGCGTGATTATATAATCGCCACTGTCCGTCGGCGCGCCGGATAACTCGTTTCCTTCGTCTACGCTGTCTTTGTAATACTTGATAGTTAGCTTGCTCAAATCAAAGTTGCCGTCTCTTACGCTCAACTCCACTCCGTGCGCGTTGCCGTCGTACGTATACTCGCTCTTGCTCAATTCTACGAATACCTCTTCGTTGTTGGAGCCTACTCTGAATCTCTGCTCTTTCGTCTGCGCGTCTAATTCATAATTGTTTTGAGCATTCGTCCTCAATATAGCCTCTACCCAGTAATTCGTCGCTCTCTCGCCTACTTCTATCTGGTCAAGACTTATTTCATCTCCCTTTTCTCCTACGCTGTCTTTGTAATACTTATATCCGTCTACAAACGACGCATTGCTTCCGCTTACTTGCGGTAAATTATACGTCTTTCCGTTCTTGTCCGTCTTGACTTCGTTCGTCCATTCAAGTACCAAATTGCCTTTGAGTATCTTCCACGTCAAAGTCCATGGAAATTGTTCTCCGTCCTTGTATTTGTACGTGTCGGGCTTATTTCTTTCAGGCGTGATATAGTTCTTCGTATCGCCGTTGGTAAACCTTATTATCGTCGCTGTATATCCCACCTCGTTGACGTTCTTCTCACTGTTACCGTCGTAGTAATCGTCGTCTACGGTCAGTCCACTCGGCAACGTATCTGTCTTTAGTTTTACCGTATGCGAATTGCCCGTATATCTCAACGCACCGTCAGTGTAATCCCACTCCACGTTGGATAGGTCGTATATACCTTGATTTATCTTCCATTTGATTGAGAAACTCGACTTCGTAAGACTTCCGTCGGTTGACGTAAGATGCGCAATAGTCTCGTATACGTCGACCTCCTTGCCAGTACGCACGTCGTATCTGTCCACAACTACCGTTCCGTCGGTTATTCCGCTTACAGTAGCTGTAAAAGTATAGTCATAGCCATTGTACGTCATTTCGCACGATATACCGCCCGTAGTGTCCCACGTAGTCACGGCAGTGTCCGTGCCGTTGTTGCTGTACGACCAACTTATATTGGTGTCATCTACCGTGATGACTTTATCCGTGATATTAAAATTTTGATCCGTCACTCCGACGAGATTATAATTCTTACCGTCTCCCGCTGCGTCCAACGCTACGCTCAACGTATAACTATCCGCCGTAGATATCTTGGGTATTGTGATATTCGTCTGTTTCTTATTCGTACTGTCCTGCACGACTTTGGACGCGTCTATATGATTACCGCTGTAATTTACGTTGAAGGTCAACTTGTCGTTGTCGCTCTGTCTGTTGTCTGTGATGCTGACTGATTTATCTATTCCGCTGTTCCACGACCATCCGCCGCTTGACGTAAACGTAACGTTCAACGTAGCTTTATTTATTGTGATTGGCAACTCTACAGGATCTGACCCGCCGCCTTTCCATTGCGTATTAGCTGTATCTTTGAGCTTGGCGAGCGCAATATATCCGCCGTCGACGTAGTCTCTTGCGCTGAGCTTTCCGCCCGCATACGACAATCCGCTCGTCTGCGGTACAATATCCACGTCACTACTCAATCCCGATACGTCAAATTCTTGAATACTGCCATTGTATGTTGAAGTATTGAAAGACAGATACGGTACGTCTATCTCCCGCTTGTCGATTTTGAAGTCTTTCGTATACGTATTGTCAAGTACGTAATTCTTGCCATTGGTAAGTATCTTCGCCGTCGCTTTGTATTTACCAACTGCAGTAGGATAAACGTCGGAAGGACCGTATGACGTCCCGTCTCGTCCAGAATATGACACGCCAAATGTAGGTTCTCGACTTGTACCCACGTCGTCAGTGCAAATAGCTCCTGTCTTTGCGGTTACCACCAAAGAGTCGGATATGTCTACACCTATCTCCTTGGGGTTGATTTTAAAATCGAAAATCCTTATCTTGTCGCTTTCGCCCGGTTTTGTTGCTTCACCTGCAAACTTATCGTCGGCGGAGGTAATAGTCACAGTCACTTGATATGTGCCGACGTCTTTCACATTTGATGGAAAACTCAAGTTCATTTTGGAAGAATCGTACCACCCCTTTTGATCACTAGGTACGTTTGTAAAAGATGTCCAATCTTCGCCATTGTAATATACATTGACTACGGACGGCGCCTTTAAATTAAAAGAGTCTGCAACTTTTGCTAAATTAAGATGAAATGCGGGACGTACTGACCGATCAAACTCGCACCGTCTATAATCCAAACCTGTGCCACTGTCATATATTTGGTACGCATAGTGATGCATTTTATAATAACCAGAACGCGTGAAATAATGACCATCGGATGTTTTCCTTTGATTTACCGAAGTGTCCCATAAACCATTCTTATTTGAATCATCGTCATACCCTGTTTCCGCCAAACTCGGCAACCATATTCTATCGTTCCCCCACGCCATATATCCAGTTTGATCTACAGTAGGATTTGCCGCATCCGAATAATAAGTGTGATTTACATCATACATATTATTCTTAATCGGCGCGCCCAAACAGTCATTATTTGCATCATAAGCATATGACGAATGGTAAGCTTGTGTCTTTGCGCTTTCTTTTACGTTATCCTTTTGATAAAGTGCATTATTAGGTATATCTATGAACGAAGTTATGCTTCCCGTTGCGCTTGGCATTGTGAATTTTGCGTAAGTGTTATCTTCGCTCTGTCCAACATATTCCGTACCCGAATTAGTCCTTGCCCACTCGCCGCCGTTATTAAGCACTGACGTCGCCATAAAACTCGTGCCATATAAGCTTGCCGGATATGCCGCTAATACGTCTTCATTATTTTCAGGCGTACTCCACGTTGCATTATTCTTGCCTTTAACCAAACTTTGTTTACTTGCGTCATAATAATCAAAAAGCCTTGAATCTGCTTGCCACAACGTCAATATCGGCTGTCCATCTTTATTTTGCGATAAATACGTAGCCGTCCAAGGAATTCCGTCTATAGATACCACTACGTCCACTTCCCCGTTACCCAAGTTTTTGTTGTTAGAGCGAAAATCTGCAGACGTCTTATCCGTACTGCCAAGACTTGCAAGCTTGCTCTTATTAGGACTTGAATCATTGCTGATTTGACTTATAAGCTTCCAAAATACTTTTTCATCAAATATCTTGCCATCACTATTCAACAACATCTCACCTAAGTTTGTTGACTGCGAACTAATGTTGCTATTGCCTTGAAAAGCATCTGCTTTTCTTCCATTAGTAAATAATATTGATATACAACTAAATAATATTGCAAGCATCAATATCGACACTATGCATACCTTTTGTATTA
>CAMWSW010000161.1 GCA_947176975.1 uncultured Clostridia bacterium
AATGAGAATGACGAAAGTCAAAGGAGTGAATATGCTAAGTATAAATGACAAATTCGTTATTCGTACGCAAGGTCTTTGCAAGACCTTTTCAATAGGCGGAGTTCAGCAACACGTCCTCAACAATCTCGATATTGATATTGTCGAAGGAGATTTTACGGTAATTATGGGCAACAGCGGTTCGGGCAAGTCGACGCTGCTTTACGCCTTGTCGGGCATGGACAGACCTACGCTCGGCAAGATAATTTTCGATAATCAGAACATTGCGGAGTTTTCCAATGACCGCCTTGCCAAGTTCAGACGAGCAAACTGCGGATTTATTTTTCAAGAAGTATTTCTCAACGACAATATGTCTATTATGGACAACGTACTTGCCGCGGGCTATCTTTCGGGACGCAACAGAAAACAAGTCTATCAAGAGGCTTGCGACAGATTGCAGCAGGTGGGAATCGATAAAGAGATGTTCAACAAATTTCCTTCGCAGATGTCGGGCGGAGAATTGCAGAGAGTGGGGCTTGTAAGAGCAATAATCAACGAGCCTAAAGTAATATTCGCCGACGAGCCTACGGGCGCGTTAAATTCCGCTAATTCAATTGCAGTCCTCGATATTATGAACAAACTCCATTCTGACGGCAAAAGTATCTTGATGGTTACTCACGATATGCGCAGCGCAATAAGAGGCAACAGAATACTTTATCTCAAAGACGGCGTGATACTCAATGAAATAAAGCTTGGCAATTACGACGCGGGGCAAGAGCAAGAGAGATTAGACGCGCTCAAAGCCTTTCTTGACGAAATGGGGTGGTAATATGTGGAGTATTATTAAATCTCATTTTCACAAGGGCAAGACTGGCTTTTTTATCACGGGCTTGTTTGTCATACTGTCGGTATTTATGATGATTATTGGACTGTCCATTTGTTTGGGCATGGACGGTTTGTATTCCAACGCGCGTAAACTTTCCAATTCGCCCGACTGTTGGTTTAGCGTGTACGAAAGCACCGACGGCGAATCGTTGCCGATGCTCAAGGATATTCTCGACAACAGAGACGACATAAAAGCCTATGACGTACAGCAGATTTATTATGTGGATTCCAGAGAAAATGAAGACCGCAACAGTCTTTTGAAGATATACAGTCCAAGTGGCAGCAGCTCATTTTTCAATTCGTGGATTGCTATGAATATCGACGACGAAAGCAATATGTTTAGACCGCATTTGCGAAATTGCGTAGAAAAAGAAGGCTATAAGATTTACGTTACGGGTAATTATATCGAGACAAGTCCTATAAACGTGGGAGACGAATTTACCTATATCAACAATGGAAAATTGTATAGTGGATACGTAGCGGGAATATACGACGATATGTCGAGAATATATGACCACGGCAATATCTATGTCAGCGGAGATTTTTACGAAGAACTTGCTAAGCTTTCGGTCTACGACGAAAATATAACGAGCGAATACAATATCAATATCGAGTTTAACCTAACCAACGAAAAAGCAAATACGCAAGCTCAGTATGAGATGCGCGACGTGTTGGAAAATGCGATGACGCAGTTTAATATGGACAGACTTGCAAAAGACCCAACGGCGCCGATAATCTATTACGGTTATCTTTCAATGAGAGAAGAGTTCAAGTCGGGAACAAGGGGTTTTATACTTTTGCTGGGCACGGCTATGACTGCCTTTGCAATAATAGTGGCGATTATAGTCGCAATAGTAATCGCTTTTTTGGTGCGTTCCAACGTACTTGATGAAGTGCGCAATCTCGGCGTATGGAAAGCGCTGGGATATACGACTCTGCAACTGCGACTCAGCTATTTGGCGATATATTCCGTGATAAACGTAATATGTATTTTCGTGGGAATGATTTTGGGTATTAGTCTTATGCCGACGTTCGTACACATTATCACAGATATGGCAAGGCTTGACTGCTCAAAAGCGATAAGCGTCAACGTAGGCGCAATATTTATTGCAATCTTGTTGGTAATTGCGGTAGTCGCGTCCGTAGTTTATCTTGCGACTGCGAGAGTAAAGAAGATTACGCCCCTTTCCGCAATGCGTAATAATATTGAGACTCACTCTTTCAAGAAAAACCGCGCTCCGCTTTCTTCGTCGAAAATATCAGTCAATGCGCATCTTGGTGTCAAAAGCGTGGTGGGCGAAACGCATAGAAGCGTTATGGTCGTGGCTATCGTACTCATAATGTCGTTGCTTTGTTCTTTCGTCAGCGTAGTGTATTACAATCTCAAAGTTGACCAAACCGTCATAATAAATATGTCGGGAATAGAACAAGCCGACTTTTATTTGGGACTGTATTACGATGACTCTACGCCTTATTTTGACGCAATAAGCAAGATGGATGGATTTGAAGCCGACGTGGTAATCTCAAGAGTGTCGGGAGATATAGACGGAGAATACGCATACGGAATGATATACGAAAACTTTGACCATATGCGTACGAATTTCCTATACAAAGGCAGATATCCTAAATATGCAAATGAAATATTGATTGAAGAGTCGTATGCAAAGAGCAAAGGCTTGAATATAGGAGACAGTTTAACTTTGAATATGGAGAAAGATTCTCAAAAGAGTGATAAGAGTCTTGTCATAGTGGGATCTTTCCAAAATCTACTCGACAACGCAAAATTTATGGGATATCTCGATATTATAGACGAACTGTATGACTTGGACGCGTATTGGCACAAGGCTACGCATTTGATATACTTTGAGAAGGGCAAGGTACCGACTACTTCAGATATAAACTATACGTTGAGACAAGTTACCGGCGAACCCGTGCAGTTCAACGGATTTGAGACGGGAGAGTATAAGATTCAAAGCTCGATACTTGATACCGTAGGCACGGCGGCAGACGCAGTGATGAGCGTATTCTTTTCAATTACCGCAATAGTTATTGCTTTGCTGTTGGTAATGCTCGTCAGACTTAAATTATTGAGAGAACGTCGCAACTATGCGATATACAAGGCGTTGGGGTATACCACGGCGGGTATAATGTCGCAGATTGCCGTCGCTATGATCATACTTGGCGCAATAGGCAGTATTATCGGCGCGTTCGTCGGAGCATTGACGACTTCGCCTATGCTGTCGCTATTCGGCGGATTTATAGGCGCGGGGCACTTTGACTTTGCAATACCTTGGGGATATACCGTGGGCATAGTCTTTGGCATAACGCTTTTGATATATTGCGTATCAATGCTATGCGCTCTGCCCGTGCGAAAGATTGCGCCCGCGCAAAGCCTGCGGGAACGCTCTTAGCAGAATCAAATAATCTTTGTTAAAAAACAGTCGATGAATTCGGCTGTTTTTTGCGCTTTGCGTACAAATAATTTTAAATGTGTCGGAAATTGAAATTTGCTATTGAAAATACTTCTTTTATATGATATAATTTTGTATAAGCAAATCGAATAGATTTATTAAAAGAGGGATTATGAAAGACGTTATCATTATCGGCGGCGGAATTATAGGTTGCGCGGTAGCAAGAGAACTTTGCCGTTATCAAGCAAACGTTACGCTTTTGGAAAGATGCGGGGACGTAAGTCAAGGCACTACCAAGGCAAACTCGGGTATAGTTCACGCCGGATTCGATGCAAAACCCAACACTTTGAAAGCCAAGTTTAATTTGCTTGGCAACGCTATGTTTGACGAGATTGCAAAGCAGCTTGATTTTCCTTTTAAGAGGAATGG
>CAMWSW010000162.1 GCA_947176975.1 uncultured Clostridia bacterium
TCTCTATCAATTCCGTCAAGTTGGTAACGTCGGAGAAGCTATATCCCGATTGAAGTTTAACCGTTGTGTCAACGTTGTTGTATACGTATGCGATTACGCCCGTATCAACTTCGTTGCCGTCCAAATCAACGTTGACTTTTGCTTCAACCTTGATGGTGCAATCGAATTCAAGTACGAGATCGGTCTTGAACTCGCCTATTGCTACGACGCTTGGAATTCTCATTGTGATCTTTGCCTTGATAGCGTCGTCAACTTTCTTTACGTCAAAGTTGAAAGCAGGCTTAGCGCCGAAGAACGTAACTGCGGCTTGAGCCAATTCGCTGTTCTCCAAAGCGTCTTTAACTTCTTCTTCATAGATAAATTCTACGTCGCTTTCAGCATTCATGCTTTGCGTATCTTCGACGGTGAACTCGCTGTACACTTCTTTCATTTCCGGCTTAACGTAAGAGATACCTACCAAAGAGCTTGGCATTGCCTTGCAATCTTCTACCTTATATGCCTCTTGAAGTCCGCTTTCGCTGTCGTTGATCAAGATTACGTCGCCGATATTGATTTCTGCTCCGTTGGCTTGCAAGTTGAACGTACCGAAATTCTCATTCTTGTTGCTGTTGTCTCTCTTGCCAAAGAAATCCATTTGAGAAAATACTTTTGCCTTGTCAAATTGGAGAAGACCGTCAACGTACTGAACACTTTGCGTAAGGTCTTGAGTAACGGTAAAGATAATTTCCTTAACGTTGCTGTCATAACCGTCAAAACGAAGCGCCTTATCAATGGTGATCTTGTAGATTTCGCCGAGAGTATAGAAACCTGCAGGTGGGTAAACTATGTATTTTCCCTTGCCAGATGCTACGACTTCTGCGTCTACGCTCTCCTTCGTCGTCGTCTTAACGACTGTAATCATGTCCTGAACGTTGGTCGCGCCTTCATCTGCCAACACCGTAAAGGTAATTCCCTTATGCGCGTTGTCAATCAATTTTGTGCCGACATTGTTATTGTCGAGACCCAACGAGGAATCAGAACCGTCGCCGGCGTTCTTTTGACAGCCTGCTGCCAAAGCCACAACCATAGCGAATACTAGAATAACGCTAATAAAAATTATCGCTTTATTCTTTCTCATAAAACTTTCCTCCCTCATAAATAATTTTTGATTTTTGGATAAATCCATTCTATAATATCTATATTATAGTTATCAAGGACTTGATAAAAAGTTTTATTAAAAGTTTATTAAAACTTATCAAAATTTATTTATTTTAGAGTTTTAAATTCTCATTTTTAAGTGAATTCGTTAAAAATTTAACGCTGCTGCGGGTTTTTTCCATATTTTGGCACTCCACCATTACTCTAATCTTATTTTCCGTACCCGAAGCTCTCAAGACTACTCTGCCATCGCCTTTCAAGTCCTCTTCCACCTTTTTGACGGCGTTCGTTACGCTTTGACGGCTGACTATACTCTTATCCTTGACTTCGACAGACTCAATGATTTGAGGATAGATATCGACCTGTGCAAGTTTTGACAACTTCTCATTTGACTCTTTTATTATCTTTGCAAGAATTACCGCCGTTTGCACGCCGTCGCCCGTCGAACTTTCGCCGAGAATAATGGTATGTCCCGATCCTTCTCCGCCGAGCACTCCGCCGTCGGCTAAAAGTCTTCTCAAGATATACTTATCGCCCACGTCTTCTCTTACAAACTGCGCGCCCATATCCGTTATGGCTTTCTCGATTCCCATATTCGTCATAGTCGTGCCTACGATACCGCCCTTGAGCAAGCCTTTTGACTTGAGATACTTTCCTATGATAAATAGATTCTTGTCGCCGTCTACGATATTACCCTGTTCGTCCAAAGCAATCAATCTGTCGGAATCTCCGTCAAAGGAGAAAGTGACGTCGTAGCCCTTAGCCTTGTCGCAAAGCAAGTGCGCGTTGACCGCTCCGCAATTGTCGTTGATATATCTGCCGTCTACGCCTGCATTGACAGCCGTCACTTCTGCGCCAAGAGCCATAAATACTTGAGGGGCAATTCTGCCCGCTGCGCCGTTGGAACAGTCAAGCAAAATCTTCATACCCGAAAGATTCACTCCCTTTGCAATCAAGAAGTCCGCGTATTCCTGCTCGCCTTGAACGTACTTGATGCGCTCTCCCTTTTCTCTGATACAGCTGTCCTTGCCCAAGTTGGATTCAATGAGCTTTTCGATTTCTTTGCTCACCTTGTATCCTTGGCTGTCAAAAACTTTGATGCCGTTGTATTGCGGAGGATTGTGCGACGCGCTTATGACTATGCCGTAATCGCAACTATGCTTTTTCGTGAGATAAGCCACGCCAGCCGTAGGCATAACGCCGACGTCCATTGCGCTTCCGCCCGCCGTCAACAGACCTTCGATAAACGACGCCGACAAGTCCACGCCCGAACTTCTCGTATCTCTGCCTATCACTACCTTTGCGTTTTGTTTAATGCGACCCAAAGCGTTGCCCACTTCAAAAGCAATCTTCTCGCTCAACTCCTCGTAAGCAAGTCCTCTCATTCCGTCCGTACCGAATTTCATCTTATTCTTTTGATCCTTTCTGTCTTTCACAATCTGGCGCGACCTTCCTATTACAAAACTGTCGGAAGGCGTTTCTTCCGTAATCGTCGTGCCTGCGGCAATATAACTTCCCTCTCTCAAAGTGACGGGAGCAATGATATTGCAGTTGGAACCTATAAAGCAGTCGTCTTCGACCGTCGTCTTGTGTTTGGTCTTGCCGTCGTAATTTACGAATATTACTCCGCAGCCAATATTGCAACGCGCTCCGACCGTCGCGTCGCCGATATATGCCAAGTGCGAAGCTTTCGTATAATCGCCTACGGTAGAATTCTTTATCTCGACGAAATCGCCTATTCTGCAATGACTTCCCACGCTTGCGCCCTTTCGCAAATAAGCGTACGGTCCTACCGTCGTCGTATCTCCCACTCTTGCTTCTTCCATTACGCTTGCCGTCACGGTGCAGCCCGCGCCGATCACGCTGTCCGTGAGAATGCAGTTGGGCATAATCTTACAGCCCTTGCCTATCACGGTGTTGCCGATAATATGGTTGTTGGGATAAATAATAACGTCTTCGGCTATCTTTGCCTCGGGTGATATATAAGTGCTCTTTTTATCAATCAGTATCATAATTGCCTCCTAACAAAAAATAAGATAATTATAATTATGAAAGAAGACCGCTAGCGCGTTACTTATATTGTAAAAATATTTTATTATAATACTTTATCAATATAATATTACGGACTTTTGACGGTCTCTATGTAGGAAATTATATTTAATTGAATTAAAGTCTGTCTGCTATGTCGTAGATAAGTCTTTCGCTCTTTTCCCAACCGAGGCATGAATCCGTCACAGACTTGCCGTATACGTTTTCCGTGACCTTTTGATTGCCGTCTTCGATATACGACTCTATAAGCATACCCATGACGATATCCTTTATATCTGCATTGTAATGCATATTGTTGACGATTTCGTGGGCAATACGAATTTGCTCAGCGTAATTCTTTCCCGAATTGGAGTGATTCGTATCAATTATTATCGCAGGATTTTTCAGTCCTTGCGCCTTGTACATTTCGCTGAACTTGACTATATCCTCGTAATGATAATTCTGATGATTGTTGCCGTACACGTCTACGCTGCCGCGGAGAATTGCGTGCGCGTATGCGTTGCCGGGAGTCTTG
>CAMWSW010000163.1 GCA_947176975.1 uncultured Clostridia bacterium
CGTCAGTCTTGACAAGTACCTGAGCGTCTTCTCGCCTACATAGTCTACAAAGCATTTGCTTACCTCCTAAATAATGCTATCAAAATCTCTTTGAATACGTTTTTGCGCGCCACCGCGCTGTGTGTGATAACCCCAAGCGCCTTATCGCTTATCGCGCTTTTGATTATTTCGCTCTCTCCCGAAGTGATTATCTCCTCTCTCTCAAGTCTCTGCAAAAAGCAATTTGCTCTGTTGAAAGAAAGCGCTTCGATGCCGTCAAGTTCCTGCAAAACCGTAGATAGAACGTCTTGCTTATTCTCGTTGATTCTCACAATTGTGATAAATCCGCCGCCGCCTCTCTTGGATTCGATGACGTATCCCTTGTCAAGATTGAATCTTGTCGACAAGACGTAGTTTATCTGACTTGGCGCAACGGAAAAATAATGCGCCAAATCATTACGCGACAGCTTTAATCTGTCGTCGCCTTGGAAAATCGAAAGTATAAACTGCTCGATTTCGTCGGATACGTTTGCCATCTGATTCCTCCACGTTTTAGGTCAAATTTTATGTTTGACTTTCTTTGACCTTTGTTTTATTATACCACTATTTTTGACCTTGTCAATACCTTTTATGCAAAAAAATTGGAAAAATTTGTGTAAACATTGATTTATCTGTAGTAATAGTATATAATAGTTATAAATACAACACGATAGTTCAGCTGTCAATCGTAGCAAGGTTGTCACGCGAACTTAACGAGAGGCTCACAACAATGACAAAGATAAGAAAAGCTGTTATTCCGGCAGCCGGTTTCGGTACGAGATTCTTACCCGCAACGAAGGCGATACCAAAGGAAATGTTGCCTATCGTAGATACGCCTACCCTACAATACGTGGTGGAAGAGGCTGTAAAAAGCGGTATTACGGAAATTTTGATTATACTTGGAAAAAACAAAAAGTGTATCGAAGATCACTTTGATATTTCGGTAGAACTTGAACAACTGCTCATCCGCACCAAAAAGGACGACTATCTCAAGCAAGTGAGAGATATATCCAAAATGGCGCATATATATTACGTACGCCAAAAGGAGATGAACGGCAGCGGTATGGCTGTGCTCGAAGCCGAGGCATTCGTGGGCAACGAACCTTTTGCCGTGCTCTACGGCGACGATATTATCTATAATCCGCAAAAACCTTGTCTCAAACAACTTATCGAGGCATACGACACCACGGGTAAAATAATACTCGGCTGTCAGGACGTGCCAAAAGAAGAGGCAAGCAAGTACGGCATCATCAAGCCGGGAGCTACCAAAGGCAAATACACCGAGGTAATTCGTCTTGTTGAAAAACCAAAAATCAACGAACTTCCCTCGACCTTGGCAAGTATCGGAAGATATATTCTCACTCCAGATATCTTTGAAATACTCAAACACACCCCCGCTATGCCTAACGGCGAGGTATGCCTCACTGACGCAATTCAGACCATTGCGGATTCCACGGGCGCGTATGCGTATACTTTTGACGGAAGAAGATACGACGTGGGAGATAAGCTTGGCTATATCCAAGCCACCGTCGAATACGGCTTGAGAGACGAAAAATTAAAAGACGGACTTAAGCAATATCTCAAATCCCTGCAACTTTAAGAACAATCAAAATGATTACTATATCCTTAATTAAAAAGATGGATACAAATTAGTATCCATCTTTTGACTTCACTACTTGCAACGCAAGTTATTTCACGTTGCCGCAGGCAATACTTCATTCTTCATTTAAAAGCTGACACTTCTCCGCTTCAATCGAAACGAGCTCACACGTCGGGTACGTACTCCAAAATATCCGCGGGCTGACAGTCCAAGACTTCGCATATTTTGTTGAGCGTGGAAAGCTTGATTGCCTTGACCTTGCCATTTTTGAGAAGAGACACGTTTGCCATAGTGATCCCCACTCTTTGAGTAAGCTCCGTCACGCTCATTTTTCTCTTTGCCAACATTACGTCAATATTTATAACTATCATACGATACCTTCCGTCTCTTCTTTAAGTTCAGCCGACTTCTTGACGTAATAGGCAATTACGCTCATGCACAACGCCACGGCAACGCCAATTGCTCCCAAGAAATAATATATAATTGCAAAATCGTTCCACTTCAAAAACATAAATACCAAATTGCCTATAAAGAATATAATCAAATCTATATACAGTATCCAAGACGCTATCCTTATCAATTTTGCCGTGTCAAATTCAAAGAACTGTCCTTTGGATATACGATTGGTGACAAGCCAGGCAAATACCAATATCGCAAAGCAAGGCAACGATACCGCTTGATAAAATACGAATTGCACCCAAAATTCCACCATTTGAGCCTCCGTAACTCTATCCATATCAATTATCGTATTTATTCCAAACGTCGTCATCGTCGTGCTAAACGGCCACCAAAACGCGCATATCGCAACGCCGAATAGACCGACGAGAATAATTGCCGTCCTAAGAAGCCACGTAACTTTTTTATCGTCCATAATATCCTCCAAATATTTGCTTACAATGAGATTCTAGCACGATAATATCAAAGATGTCAATATATTTTTATTGTATTACGATAAGTGGTTGAGATTTCTCCACTACGGTCGAAATGACATCATATTAAAAATAATTTGGGGACCGTTGCATTTTGCGACAGTCCCCGTTGAATTGAAACCTGCGAATATCTATTATGGATAGATAACGAATGAATCGATGTTTGCAATGCCTTTGCACTTGATTGTAACTTTGTGTTTACCGCTTGCAAGTTCACCGGAAATGAATGACGCATACGATGCCGAGCTGTCCTGCTTAAGATCTATCGAGTCAACCTTCTTTTTGTCGATTGTGACCTCATAATCTCTTCCGTAAGCGTTGCTGCTCAAAATACCGAGTCTCGTACCTTCAAACTCAAATGTTACGGTAGCGCCCTTCTTGCCGACGTAAACGTGACCGAAGTTGGACTTTGCTTGCGCTCCATACCAATGCCCCTTGTAAGTAAACATATTGTTGTCGGGATTGATAAGCTTTCCGCCCAATACTTCTGTCGCATGCGTAAACGTAACTTCGCCTATTACGATATAATAACTACCGTTGCCCTGATGCGCCTTGGAAATTACGATACGGCAATATCTTAACGTGGTATCGTCGAAATTAACGGTAACGGTATTTCCACTACGCGGAGCGTCAGTAAACGTAGCCACTTCAAACCAGTTGCTTCCGTCCAAACAGCCCTCAACCGTAAACTCTTTAGGCGTCTCCAACATACCGTTGTTGTTACGGCAGTTGAAGGAAATTCTGTTGATTTTTCTTTCCGCGCCGAGATCAAAGGTCAGTCTCAACGGATTATTTTGCGTAACCTGCCAACTGGTGTGAATGTACGTATTGGTTTTGCCGTCCGAAATATTCGTGATTGGCATTCCCTTTCCCCAACCCGTTGCGGTATAGTTTGTATCCGTTACGGTGACTTCATTCTTCGGTACGGAAATATTGTCGGTATAGTTGTAACTATAACTTCTCGTATAGAAATAGTCGCTCTCGAATTGCTTTTGGAACTCGTATGACTGTCTATACGCAGTTGCATAAGACACGCTATTCTTGACTGCCGGCGATGGCTCGATTGGATCGGTAACTGACGCCTGCTCCGCCGAAACTACTTTGCCGTTTGCATCCTTGTAAACGGTATTAGTCCTAACCAAAGT
>CAMWSW010000164.1 GCA_947176975.1 uncultured Clostridia bacterium
GATATATACCGACGAATATGAGCCTTGCGGAGAAAAAGGTGGAAGAGCTTTTGAGCAAAGGCGTAAATGCAAAATGCACTTTTGCCACGACCAAAGAAGACCTTGCAAAGGTCAAGGATATGCTCAAGGCAAAGAGAGGTATTTTCCTCGGCAACGAAGAGGAGGAAGTGTAATATGCAAGACAAAGTTACTTTTGCGTTGGCAAAGGGCAGACTTGCCGAAAAGAGCGTAGATATACTTGAGCAGTGCGGCATTGATTGCCGTCGCATATTAGAGCCGTCGCGCAAGCTCGTCATGAGTGATGCAAGCGGCAAATTCGAGTTTATATTCGTCAAGCCCAGCGACGTGCCGATATACGTAGAGCACGGCGTTGCGGACGTGGGCGTAGTTGGCAAAGACACGCTTATGGAAGAAAACCGCGACGTATACGAACTCATTGACTTGGGTTTTGCAAAGTGCAGACTTTGTTTGGCGGGCTACAAGGATTTTGATATGTCCAAGCCTCGCAATATCATCAAAGTTGCAACAAAATACGTCAATATTGCCAAGGACTACTTTGACGGCATGGGACAAAACGTAGAGATTGTACCTCTTCACGGTTCGATAGAGCTTGGACCTATCGTAGGTTTGAGCGACATAATTCTCGATATTGTCGAGAGCGGAAAGACCTTGCAGGAAAACAACCTCTGCGTACTCAAAGAGATTGTCAACTGTTCGGCAAGACTTATCATCAACAAAGTCAGTATGAAGACTAAAGCTGACGTCATAAAACCGCTTGTCAAGAGCATTGACGAAATAATCAAAATTAAAGGAGACTCCGAATAAGTTCTCACGGCAATATTGCTATTGATTTACGCGCTAAGTTCGTCTAGACAACACGCTCGTAACTCTGCTACGAGCGTAACGCCTATCCTTCTTATCACAAAAATCACTAACGCAATTTTGACCGCGTCACTTATTCATCGACTCCTGAGAAAGGAAAATATGGTACCTATATTGAAATACGGCAAAGACGATATGAGCAGAGTTTTTTCGAGAACTCAACTTGACAACAGCGAGTACATCGCCGCTGTCGACGCTATCATTGCCGACGTGAGAGTGAGGGGCGATAAAGCTCTCTTTGAATACGCTCTCAAATTCGACAAGCAAGAAATCAACGCCGATAATATCCTCGTAAGCCAAAAGGAGATTGACGAGGCGTACGCGTCCGTTGACAAGGAATTGATAGAGAGCATACGCAAGGCAAAGCAAAGCATTCTTGCATATCACTCCCGTCAAAGAGACAAGTTCGCCAACGAGTTTTTCCCGTCGGGAACTAACGGAAAGAGCAAGCTCGGCTGGATATACAGA
The DNA here is from genome assembly GCA_947176975.1 of uncultured Clostridia bacterium. Taxonomy (GTDB): domain Bacteria; phylum Bacillota; class Clostridia; order Christensenellales; family UBA3700; genus RACS-045. The sequence continues at coordinate 1,351 of CAMWSW010000164.1, forward strand.
CCTCTTTCAAGAGTGGGATTGTACGTACCGGGAGGTAAAGCAAGTTATCCTTCCACGGTGCTTATGACTGCGCTTCCTGCAAAGGCGGCGGGCGTAGGCGAGATAATCGTATGTACTCCCAATATAAAGAATCCCGCAATACTCGTCGCGTGCAAGGAGTGCGGTATTGACAAGATATACAAAGTAGGCGGAGCGCAAGCAGTAGCCGCAATGGCTTACGGCACGCAGTCTTTGCCGAGAGTCGACCTCATTGCAGGACCGGGCAACGTATTCGTCACACTTGCCAAGAAACAGGTATTCGGACACGTCGCGATAGATATGATTGCAGGACCAAGCGAAATACTCGTCATTGCAGACGAGACGGCAGATCCCGTATTGCTTGCGGGCGATTTGTTATCGCAAGCGGAACACGACGAACTTGCGGCAAGCATACTCGTCACGACGAGCGAAAATATAGCAAAGCAAGTCGACGAAGAACTTGCAAGGCAAACTGCGCTTTTGTCGCGCAAGGAGATAATAGAGAAGTCGCTTTCAAACAACGGCGCTATCATACTTGCAAAGGATATGGAAGAGGCAATCGCCATTGCCGACAAAGTTGCGCCCGAGCACTTGGAAGTATGCGCAAAGGACGCGGACAAGATAGCTTTGAAGCTATCCAATGCAGGCGCAATATTCGTGGGTAATTATTCGCCCGAACCTCTTGGGGATTATTTTGCGGGACCGTCGCACGTATTGCCGACGAGCGGAAGCGCAAGATATTCGTCGGTGCTTTCGGTAGACACCTTTATGAAGAAGATAAGTTATATCGAGTATGACAAAGACGATCTTATGAGCATAGGCGACGACGTAATCAGACTTGCCAAATCCGAGGGATTTACGGCGCACGCAAACACAATTCAGTTGAGAAAGAAATAAGGAGATGGATATATGAGAAAATCGCAAATTGAGAGAAATACCAAGGAGACGCAAATCGCGCTTTCGCTCAACCTTGACGGAACGGGCAAATACAACGTGGACACGGGCATAGGCTTTTTCGACCACATGATGACGCTCTTTGCTTGCCATTCGGGTTTTGATTTGAGCGTCAAATGCAACGGCGACGTACGCGTCGACGGACACCACTCGGTAGAGGATATCGGTATCGTGCTTGGCAAGGCAATTGCCGAGGCTTTGGGCGACAAGGTGGGTATCAAGAGATATGCAAGCGTGACGATACCTATGGACGAGAGCTTGGCTACCGTGACGGTAGATATCAGCGGACGTCAGTTCTTGGTATTCAACGCCGAGGGTATGACGGGCAAGGTAGGCGATTTTGATATCGAACTCGTCGAGGAGTTTTTCCGCGCGGTTGCAAATTGCGCAGGTTTGACCTTGCATATCAATTTGCACTACGGCAGCAACGGACACCACAAGATAGAGGCTATATTCAAGGCGTTTGCAAGAGCGCTCAAGGAAGCTACTACGATAGTGAGCGACAAAATTCCGTCTTCAAAGGGTATGCTCGAATGATAGCCATTATCGACTACGGCATGGGCAATCTCCGAAGCGTGCAAAAGGCTTTTGAGTATATAGGGCAAGACGCGAAAATCACCGACAGAGCAGTCGACCTCGTTGACGCAAGTCATATAGTTTTGCCGGGCGTAGGCGCGTTCAAAGACGCAATGACGGCTCTAAACAAAAGCGGGATTGTCGATACGCTCAAAAAGGAGATTGCAAAGGGCAAACCTTTTTTGGGGATATGCCTTGGAATGCAAATGCTTTTTGACAAGAGCTACGAGGACGGCGAATATGAGGGATTGGGACTTATCAAGGGCGAAGTCGTCAGATTTGATACCAATCTCAAAGTTCCGCATATAGGTTGGAACGAGTTGCAGCTCAAAAAGCGTACCAGGCTTTTCGACGGCGTGGACGATATGAATTTTTATTTTGTACACAGCTATCACGCAAGCGGATGCAATCAAGAAGACGTGGAGACGACTTGCATTTACGATTATGAGTTCGTATCTTCCGTCAACAAAGACAACGTATGGGGAGCGCAGTTCCACCCCGAAAAGAGTGGAGACACGGGACTGAAACTTCTTGCAAACTTTGCAAAGATAAAATAGAGGAGCGCAAATGATACTTTTTCCTGCGGTAGACGTATTGGACAACAGAGCCGTGAGATTATTATACGGCAAGAGAGAAGACGTGACTGTCTACGGCGCGCCCGTGGAAATGGCGTTGAAGTGGCAGGATATGGGGGCGGAATATCTTCATATCGTCGACCTCAACGGCGCGTTTGACGATTCGCTTGTCAACAAAGACACGTTGATTGGACTCATCAAAAATGTATCAATACC
>CAMWSW010000165.1 GCA_947176975.1 uncultured Clostridia bacterium
AATAACATAAAATTGCAGTAATTTTGATGAACGCGTACGTAATAGTAATTTTTATATTTGCGATAGCCTATACGTTTTATATGGGATTTTCCGACGGAGCAAACGCCGTCGCGACTTGCGTTGCGACACGCGCTATCAAGCCCCATTATGCGCTCATCATTGCAGGCGTAGTAAAATTCGTTGCCCCGCTTGTAATATGCTGTTTGATAGGCAACACCAGCGTTGCCCGCACGGTAGGTTCGCTTATTAAGAGCGAAGTATTTGACGACGTAACGCAAAAAGCAGGTTTTATATTCTTGCTTTCCACAATGCTTGCCACGTTGATATGGTCGATTATATGCGTATTTACGTCTTTGCCCAATTCCACTTCGCATACTTTACTTGGCGGACTTGTCGGAGCAGGACTCGTTTCTTTTGGCTTTAGCGGTGTGGACTGGTCGGCGGTAGGCGTCAAAGTAATACTTATGGTATTCCTTACTCCCGTTATGTGTATCGTCGTAGGTTATTTGCTCGATAAATTGCTTATCCGTCTTTGCAGAAGAATGGATAGGCGAGTGAGACCTGTGTTCAAAGCGTTGCAGGTATTCAACGTGACGGTGCTCAGCACGTCCATATCTATCAACAACGTGCAGAAATCCATGGGTATATTTTTGCTTGCAATGGTGCTGTGCAGCGGACAGGACGGCATAAGTACTGCAACTTATCAATTCGATTGGTGGATTGTTGCGATATTGTCGTTCGTGATAATGCTGGGACTTCTGTTCGGCGGATACAAGCTTATTTATTCGGTTGGCAAGAAGATATACCGCATGGGTACGATACAGTCCTATACGGCTCAACTTGCTACGGCGGCGGTTGCGTTGACTTGTTCCTTCACGGGTATACCTGTCAGTACGGGACAAGTAGTATCTTCAAGCATAATCGGCGTTGGCATATCCGAGCGTATCAGCGGCGTGCATTGGACGAGGGTAAAGAAGATATTCATGAATTGGATTGTGACGTTTCCGATTGCAATGGGGGTCGGCGCGTTAATATGCTTGATACTCAAAGCCATATTTATTAGATAAAAACGACAAAGGAGCGACTATGAAAATCTTCAGAAAGAAAGTCAACTTTTTTGAATTACTGACAAAGCAATGCGAAATAATGTGCAGGGGTTTGGATGCGCTTTATAAATACTGCACGTCGGTAGGCGAGCCTGACCACGAGAGCTACGGCGATATGGTAATCGATATAGAGCACGAAGGGGATAAAGCAAGGCGCATAGTTGTCGAAGAACTCAACTCTACCTTTATCACGCCAATGGAACGCAACGACATATTTGATTTGTCGGGGCATCTTGACGACGTACTTGACTACGCCAAGAACTCCATTGATGAAATGCGAATTTTTAAGATTGAGCCAAACGAAGATATGACGGAAATGATAGGCATTCTTTGCGACACTGCTCAGCATATCCATAAGGCAGTCGAAAACCTTGAAAAGCATAAAAACCTTGCCAAGGAAGAAGCATTCAAAGTAAAGAGCCTAGAGAATAAAGTGGGCAAAAAATATTACAAAGCCTTGTCAAGTCTTTTTGAGGGCGACGACTTCAAATCTATATTCAAGTATCGCGAAGTCTATCGCCACCTCAACACCACCGCCGACAAAGCCGAAATGGCAATGAATATTTTGTTGGATATCATCAATTCGATATAGTAGAGTAATCTCAACCTAATTAAATATAATATATAATAACGCCGCGCAAAATTATTGCGCGGTATTTTTATCATATATTCTTCTAATATAAACAAACTTTCTGTATTTTTCCAGAAAAAGTATACTTTTACTGACCCAAAGGTCTTGCATAATTTTAATTCGTGAAGTATAATGTATTTGAGAAAAAGTGCCTTTTCAAAGGCTTCCAAGAAAAGTATACTTTTTTTGGAATATATCAACAGGTGTTGGAGTTCGACAAATTTTGCCAACCGTTAGGGGGTATAAAAGAAGAAATGTATAAGCAAAAAGAAAAGAAAGTAATTAAGTTAGTGTTTGTGTCAATATTGATGCTGGCTATGCTACTCAGTTGTATTGGAGTAATATTTGGCGGCAATGAAAAAACCGATGCATTTTTAGCGGATAACTTAGATTCTCAGTCAATTTATGTTGGTGATTTGATGTCAAATCATTATATGACAAGTACAAAAGTTTTTAATACAGATATGTTGTACAAACTTATTTCTCACCTAACTGGAGTTGCAGAAAACGCTATTACTGACACGGTATTAGATAGTTTAGGAAGCACTCCAAAATCGTCTCAAGATTTTAGGGGCATTTCTAAAAATGAAAGCAAAGACGTAGTAGTCTCCGTAGGCGGCAAAAAATGGGTAGCTACTTATTTGTCTCAAAATAATAACAATGAGCCTATCGTTACTCTTTGGTTAGCCTCGTCGGAGACCAAAGATATTATGAATAATTTTTCGTCAACTTCTAACAATAAATATCCCTCCAGTATGTATGGCACGAGTTGGATGAGAGCAAGCGTACTCAACAATGGTGGATACTACGTCGCAGAGGCTGGCGCAACCGATCTCACACATATCGATAAGAGCGCAGACAGTGATTGGGCGATTTTCACTATGGACGGCATCGGCGGTAGTTTGACGGCAAACATTGAAGTGCCTGAGAATATGTCATGGCAACATACGCAAAGCGTGAAGACTTATTGCGGATGGGCAAATGACCTTAACAACGAGGGGTTAGATCATGGCAGAGTATATCAAACAGGTCAAGATTTTTCCAATAAGGAAGGTTATACTAATTGGTCTCAAGATAGATTATGGCTTCCCAGTATGGCAGAAACGAGTCATTATTCCAGTTATAACGGTTTGTGGAAAACAAATTCTTATCAACGCGCTACCATTTCTCCATATTATTGGACGAGGTCGTCGGGATGGAATTCAGCGTCAACAGTTTGTTCCAGTTGTATGACAGTCAATAATGACAGTTATTCTGAAGTGACTACGGATAGTGAGAGAATAGTTCGTCCTGCTTTCCACCTCAAACTTAAAGAGGCCATCAAAAATTCGGTACCTTCCGAACTGGAAGAGCCGAGCGACGTATCAAATCCATACAACGGAGAACCGCAAGAACTAAGTAATATCACTGATACGACCAAGACGAAGTGGTTTGACAGCACGTTTATAAATTTGACGTATCCTAGCAATATGACTGACGTAGGAACGCATAAAATCAAAGCGGAAATCAAGTCTGAATATGCGACAGACGGACTTATGTTCAAAGGTACGCCAAATACAAGCGACACTACATATACAGAAAGTGATACTATTAGATGGTTCGATTTTGAAATAACTCCTAAACAAATAGGTTTAGTTTGGACAAAAGACGCCAAAGGAATATGGTCTGTTACGGCTAACTCTGACGATATTTGTACTAAAGATCAGCCTAACGCTTCTACGATAGTTGCTACGCGGTATAAAAATAAGAATGGTACGGCGGCATATGACAAGTTAGATCCGCCAAAGATAATAGGCGACTATACTGCGAATGCCGAGTTTAAGGACGGCAACTATTCAGCAAAGCCGGGAGAAAAGACGTCACAAGATTTTAATTTGCCCGTGCTGAAAGTGCCTGTATTGAAAGCGGAGAATTTCGACCCGTCGAATTCACAGG
>CAMWSW010000166.1 GCA_947176975.1 uncultured Clostridia bacterium
CGTCTTCCATCTTGAAGAGGGCTACTACGGTGTCTTTCTTTATCGTCAACTTCATCAATGGATTTGCTGTCGATTGTCCGAATACTATAAAGTAAGTTGACTTTTTCTCTTTGCATTTATCTTTCGTCAAGGCGTATTGTCTCAATCCGTCAAAGTACTTTTGTTGTTGTTTGGATAACTGAGCATACGCTTCGTCAAGAGTAAGTTTTGACGAGACTTCTTTTTGCGCCTTGGGCGTAGGCGTTGCGGCAGGAATTACCGCAGTCTTTTCTTGTTCCACTACCTTTTCGACAACTTTCTCTACAGGTACTTCAATTATCTTCTCGACAGGAACTTCTACTCTGACTTCTTTTTCGACTATCTTTTCAACCTCAACAGGCACTTCTACCTTGACTTCCTTCTCGACGATTTTCTCAACGATTTGAGGTTCTGCATTCTGCTTTGCAGATAACTCCTTCATCTGCTCCATAAGCACTTCTTGATTTTTCAAAATCTGCTTTACAGTCTCGTCGTTTACGACACTTGCGCTGGCTACTTCGCGGGCAACGACTGTCTCTACAACTTTCTCCGTAGGCTGCTCGGAAATCTTCTTCATAAGCTTTTGCATTGCCTCTTCGTTCTTTGCAGTCTTCTCGAGCAATTTCTCGACAAGGTCGTCATTAGAAGACGCTTGTTGAGGTATAGCTTGTTGCACGTTGGGTAACATCGCAGTCACCGCTTCGTTTATCATACCGCGCATATCTTCAAGTCCAAATGGCGGTTGCCCTGCGTATGCAAATCCTTGCTGTCCGTTGTTGCCGCCTATCATACCCATGAGCATCATACGCATACTTTCGTCGCGCTGTCTTGCCTCGTCTGCTCTCTTACGCTCTTCAAGGTCGGCTTTGTTGCGTTGATACTCTTCAAGTCTGTCTTCGTATTCTTCTTCCGCCTTATCGCATCTGCTCTTGGCAATAAGCATCATTACCAATGATACGACTGCCAATCCAATCAGCACGCACGCTATCGCAGTCCATATAGACGACGCCAATCCTAAGAACGCGCCTGCATAAACCGTGTCTAGCTTATCGGCTTTTTTATTGAACTTCTTACGTTTTTTGTCGTAACTTACGGTCTTGGATAGGAAGATTATCGTCAAGATTATGCTTATAATTCCCGCTATTATCTGCCACAGCGGTATCTCTTTGAGTTTGGCAAGTAATTCGTCAAGCGCGCTACTTCCGTTTCCTCCGCCTTGATTTCCGCTGTCGTCAACTTCGCCACTGTTTCCGCTTCCTATACCGACGTTGCCGCCCTGTCCGTTGTTTTCCTTGACGGTAAAGTCTTCGTCTTCCGTCATAGCGGGATCGTCAAGTAACGTCTCGCCGTCTTCTGCCACGAATACGTAATTATCGCCATAGTCGCCTGTGAGTATAGCTTTCACCTTATAACTCTTGCCGGGCTCTAACGTGGCGTCGTCCTCAAGCGGCGTGCCATCTTCGTTGAGATATACGTAGCCTACCATTTCTTTCTGCGTGTTGGAGAGTCCAGACAACGTAGGTATTCCGTTTTCGTCCTTTACCCACTTGACGGTTATCTTCGCCTTATTTATCTTGATAGAAAATTCTATCCCCGACTTTAGCTCGTAATTACAACTATCTGCGCTTGGCAACGACAATTCGACGAGATAGTCTCCCGATTCACAAGGCAACTTGTCCGCTGACAACGGGAAGTCTTTAGTATTGCCTTTATAATACGTTTTATCTATTTTGCTTATATCATAGTTGTCCGAAGTGACGGTAAACTCTCCAGCGTGTTCCTTTCCGTCGTAATCGTACTCGCCTTTGCTTATTGCAATCTCTATTTGCGCTTTGGTAATTGCGTACGTTATCTTGGCTTTGCTGAGTTGATATGACGTAATATATTCTATATCTACGCTCAACCTCACGATATAATTTCCTACGTCTGTTGGCGCAGTAGTTCCAAGCGACGTCTCACTTTCGTCTTCTTCCACCTTGAAATATTCCGCGCTTACGTATTCCATTCCCGCCGTACTTGCGTTGTACCACTCTTTGCCGTGCGGATTGCCGTCGTAGGTATACTCGCTTGCCATACTTACGTTTATTACCGTAGCCATAGACCCTACTACAAACGGCATTGCCCAAGTACCCACTATCTCATAATTGGACTTGAAAGTATCTTTCACAACTGCTACGATATAATACTCTATTTCGCTTTCTTCATCGGGTACGATTATGCTTGCCTTGTCTATAGGCTCGCCCGTCAACTCGCCGTCGGCGTACGCTTCTAATGTATAGTACTTATACTCTATCTTATCTTTGTAATTGGAAGATTCCCAACACGAATAAGCCTTGTCATTGACGTCCTTTTCTTGCTTTGGCGTCCACTCCAATTCCAACTCGCCTTTCTTGATTTCCCAACTCAATTTCCACGTTACATCGCCTGTGTAAGTATCCGAAGTCGTTCCGGATGATGGGATTACGGGAGCAACGTAATTGTTCTTTAAATCATTTCTTACCGTAATCAACGTGATTTCTGCCGTGTATTTTCCAACAGTTCTCTTCTTGTTGTTCTTATACGTAAACGTTAATCCGTCGGGTATTCCCGTCATTACTACTTCTTGCTCTTTATCGTTGAACTGCAACGGTCTGGTGTAATCCCACTTCACTTCCGATAGGTCAAACAGCGCTTTTTTAATTTCCCAAGTCAACGTAAATGTATTCTTGTTGTTCTTAAACTTAACTTTGTCCGACGATAGCGTAACAGTCGTAGTGTAAGTGCCTGCGTCTTTTCCTGCCTCAACAACGCTTCCGGACTTCTTCGTCTCACAAGTCGCCGTCACTCCGTCGTTTGCGTCTATGCCGTCCAACTCGGAAAAGAATGAATACTCTTTTCCGTCGTAAGTCAACGCGCTAAACGGCGTACTCGCAGTCCAAGCTCCCACTTCATTCGACCCAGTATTATTGATACGGTACTTCCATTTGATATTGCTTTCTTTGACTTCTATCTCTTTGTCGCTTACGGTAAACGAACGTTGAGCTACGTCGCCCGTAATCTTGTAATTCTTGCTGGCGTCATCATTCGATACCTTGATAGATACCTTCAAACTATACGTCTTGCCTTCCAACGGCGGTATTGTCACCGTCGTAGTCTTGGCGTTGTGGTCGGTTGTTACGTTGCTTATAGGCGTAAAGTCATAAGACACGTTAAACGACAATTTGTCACTTCCTTCGCCACTACCAAATCTATTGTCGCTGAAAGTCACGGTCTGCTCCGTCTTACTGTTCCAAGACCATGTGTCTCCATTAAAGGTAATAGTCAACGTCGCAGGTTTTATCGTCAACGCAAGATCTTCTCTGTCTTGCGTATTCTTGAGGTCTGTCCACTGCTTTGCCTCTCCGTCGTCTTTAAGCGACATCTTTACTTTGTAGGTGCCTACGTTCTTGGCGTAGAACTTGCAGTCGTCGCCGAGTCTCAGTCCGTCAAGCGGTGTGAGTTCGACGTCGTCCGACGCGTTGATGGTAAAGCCTTGTTCTGCGCCATTGTAATCCACCGACGTCAAGCCAGAGACCGTGGGCTTGTCTACGTTCTTTGCCGTAACTGAAAACTTCTTTGTATAATTATTGATATTCGACGTGTCCAATTGATAGTTACATTCGTTGGATATGG
>CAMWSW010000167.1 GCA_947176975.1 uncultured Clostridia bacterium
CATCTGCCTTACAAGCAGAGGGTCATAGGTTCGAGCCCTATAACTTCCACCAAGAAAAAGGCAGTTGAATACCAACTGCCTTTTTCAATGAAATTCGTCCTTGTGGACAAGTGAAATGCAACTGCGTTATATGAAATTACTACGTAATGAAATATGTCTACGGCATGTGATGGACGAATTTTATTTCATGTTGCGTAAGCAACATTTCATTATTCTTTTTAGGTTTTTTCTTTTGTCCTTTTATTTGTGACAAGTAGCTGTGGCACGCTGGATTTACGGTTGCATAAATCGCATATATACGCTATAATAAATTGTCAAGATGAATCAAGATTCTGGGAGAGATATAATATGGCAATGTGGAATCCGTGGAGAGGATGTAAAAAATGTAGTGATGGCTGTTTGCATTGCTATATTCATAAAGGCGATTCAAAAAGAAATATAAATACAAATGAAATAATAAAGACAAAAGACTTTGAAAAGCCAATAGAAAAATTGAAAAACGGCAATTATAAAATGAAATCCGGAATCGTCTATTTATGTTTTTCTACGGATTTTCTTATTGAGGAAGCAGACGTGTGGAGAGATGAATGTTGGAAAATGATTAAAGAAAGACAGGACTGCACTTTTTTGTTTCTAACTAAAAGAATAGATAGATTTATGAAATGTATTCCCGATGACTGGAATAATGGATATGATAACGTCGTGGTATGTTGCACTGTTGAAAATCAAAAAAATGCAGATTATAAATTATCAATATTTAAAGGCCTACCAATAAAGCATAAATGTATAACCGCGCAGCCGTTATTAGAGAGAATAGATATTGAAAAATATATTGATGATATTGAACTAGTCGTAGTTGGCGGTGAATCTGATATAAACGCTAGGACTTTTAATTATGACTGGGCTTTGGATATAAGAGAACAATGTATGAGAAAAAACGTAAATTTTGAGTTTAGACAATGCGGTACTTATACATTAAAAGACGGAAAAAAATATAAAATACAAACAAAAGACTTGTGTAAACAAGCAAAGTTGGCAAATATTGATTATAAAAGGATATGTTTTTAATTTTGCGAAAATTCTTGGTATTTTTGAGATTCTTAAAACGTATTATATAGTACCTCAATAATTAAGGTAGAACGTCTCGCCCCACCAATAAGGGGGCTACAAAGCATAAGGCTATCCGCGGCAGCCTTATGTAAGCAGGGACAAAGAATATATAATATAGGAGATATTTTCTATGGAACCAATCAGCAAGAACACATCAGCAACTACGACGACAACTGCATCAGCAGCATCTGCACCCGTAACAGCAGCTACCACGGCAACACCGGCAACTCCGGCAGCACCCGCACAAAAGGCATCTATGGAAGAAGAACTTTGCGGCTCAACGAACATCCTTGACACCGTACACCTTAAGAACCTCGTAGACGACCTTACAAAGCTTTACGGCACTTCAGTTTGCACCAAGGTTGCAAAAGACAAGAAAATCGCAGCTGAGAAACGTCTCATCGAAGCAATCCGCGCCAACCTTGACCGCTACGAAGGCTAAGCAATATAAATTTGAATTTAAGCTCAAACACGAAACCGTGTTTGAGCTTTTTATCTGTCATTTATGCTCATAGGCAATCGCATATTTTTCAAATTTTTACCAATAATTAAAGCATTAAATTAACTTATCAATAATTACTAAGTAAAGGATGGAATATATGCATCACTCGCCAAACCATATTGGAATCATCCCCGACGGCAACAGACGTTGGGCAATACAAAACGGGTTAAATAAAGAAGACGGTTACGAATACGGATTGCGCCCCGGACTTGAATTATTGCGCGCCGCAAAGAAGCGTAACGTACGCGAAATAACCTATTACGGATTTACGGTAGATAATTGTAAGCGACCAAAGGAACAAGTTGAGGCTTTTGCAAACGCGTGTCTGAAAGCCGTCGAAATGATTAAAAACGAAGACGTATCGCTCTACGTCGTAGGTAATACACAATCAAGTTGTTTCCCTACTCAGTTACTGCCATTGACAAAACAAAGAGATAATTCCACTGATAAAATGAGAGTGAACTTTTTGGTGAATTACAGTTGGGAGTGGGATATGAAAAACAACTGGGCTTCGCGCGATATTCCGCGAATTGATCTTGTCATCCGTTGGGGCGGGATGCGTCGATTGTCGGGCTTTTTGCCTTTGCAGACGGTCTACTCCGATATATACGTCGAGCCGACATTGTGGCCTAATTTTGAGGAGCGTCATCTTGATGAAGCTCTCGAATGGTATTCTCGTCAAGACGTAACGCTTGGCGGTTAAACTACTGTCCTATTCTGCTTTCTTGACGCCAAAAAACTTATTTCCAAGCGGTATCATAAATTTGTTGAACAGTCTTGCTATAAAGCCTACGCACACAGCCGCAGCAACCGTGCCTTCGCGTACTCCGCGAAGTTTGTGAATAAATGCAAAAGAAATAATCACAGCCAATATTACCATAGTGCAATCGACTATAATCTTCATAAGTCCGAATTTTACTTTGGGCAAAAGGCTGCAAAGCGCAAGAGTAAGTCCCTCGCCGGGCAACGTACACGCCTTTGCCGTCACCTCAAAACTAACGCCTATTGCTACAAGAACTATTCCAACGATACAAATAAGCCACTGCTGCCAATATGCGCTCAACGTTATTCCTCTCAATATATCGTTCGTCAAGTTTATCAATAATCCAAATATGATGCTTATGGGTATTTGTATAAGTTGAATAGGTTTAAATTTGCGTCTCAACAGTATTATCTGCAAAACTACTATCAATACGTTGACAATTATCGTAGTTACTCCCACGCTTATAGTAGGTATCTTTGAGCTTGCCTCCGTCGCAAGATTCAGCGTATACGGAATGCTGGAAACGGGCGACGTGCCCAAGTCGGCTTTGATTGAAAACGATACGCCAAATGCCATTATAAACAAACCAATACATAAAACTAGATATCGCTTGACGTACTCTATAGCTTTCTTTTTCTTATCAATTTGCGGTTTAATTTCGCAGACGTTCTCTTCTGCTAATACTTCCTCTGTCAACGTAGTCGTGACTTCAGCCTCGGCTTGCAACTGCTCTTTTTCTTGGTCGGCTTCTTTTGTTTGTTCTAACTCCTCTACCTGTTCTTCTATCTCTTCTTTAACTTCTTCGCTCATTTCCTTCTCCGATTTCAAATTATATTACTATAATAAAATCGTGTCAAGCGGATAAATAACAAAAAATAGCCTCTCTGACGAGAGGCTATTTGTATTTGAGTTTGTTATTGATTACTCGGTAATCTTAGCTACGACACCGGAACCAACCGTTCTACCACCCTCACGGATAGCGAAACGAAGTCCTTCTTCAATAGCGATAGGAGTAATAAGAGTTACGTCCATGTTGATGTTATCGCCAGGCATAACCATTTCTACGCCGTCAGGAAGCTTGATTGAACCGGTAACGTCGGTTGTTCTGAAGTAGAACTGTGGACGATATCCATTGAAGAACGGAGTATGACGACCGCCTTCGTCTTTGGTCAATACGTATACTTGTGAAGAGAACTTGGTGTGTGGGTTGATAGTACCCGGTTTAGCAAGAACTTGTCCTCTCTCGATACCCTTTCTATCGATACCACGGAGCAATGCGCCAACGTTGTCGCC
>CAMWSW010000168.1 GCA_947176975.1 uncultured Clostridia bacterium
TGGATATATGTGTTGATTTTATTCGCATTTTGCGAAAAATTCAACGATACTTGCGATTTTATCAATGAGACTTTCCCATTCAAGTCCTTGGCTCTTAAAGTTACTGCGCCTTCCATGTCGCTCTTCATTCTCTTTGCGCATTGCATGAGATAATATCTCAAATCTTGAATGTCATACGCAATTTTTTCGGCGGCAGCGGTAGGCGTCGCCGCTCTATAGTCGGCAACCTCGTCGCAAAGCGTAACGTCGCTTTCGTGCCCCACAGCGGATATTATCGGCGTCTTACATCTGAATATCGCCCTAACTAACGTCTCTTCGTTAAAAGGCATAAGGTCTTCTGCCGAGCCACCGCCTCTTGCAATTATAATGACATCAAAATTCATTTTATCCACGACTTCCAAAGCGTCGATTATTTCTTTATGGGCGTCTATGCCTTGCACTTTGACGTCTTTTATATATATATTGATTAAATCGTTCTTACGCCTTACCGTCCTCTTGATATCTTTAATGACCGCTCCGGTAAATGACGTAATTACGCATACGTCAGTGGGATAAGGCGGAATAGGTTTTTTGTACGCTACGTCAAAAAGACCTTCTTTTGTCAATTGGGCTTTAAGCAATTCCAACTTATACGCAAGCAAGCCTTTTTGCCCCAACGACGTAATACTGTCTACGTTGAAGTTGAGCCTACCTCCCTTGGCGTAATAGTCTACCGACCCTTTGAGTATGACACTCTCTCCGTCTTTAGGTATATAAGTCTTTGCGCAGTTAAAGCAATTGCAAGATATTTGGGAATTTTCGTCCTTCAACGTAAAGTATGCGTGTCCCTTCGTCACTTTAAAGCCCGAAATTTCTCCCGCAACTTGTATATTGTGCAACAATTCTTCAGCGCGAAATATCGAGTTGATGTAATTATTGAGTGTAGTGACGTTGAGTATATTGCCTTCCATTATCTCTCGTTCTCTCTGGATTTTGCGCTCATGAGCGTATTATACAAAAGCATTGATATCGTCATAGGTCCAACTCCGCCGGGTACGGGAGATATAAACGAGGTCTTTGGCGCAACGCTGTCAAAGTCTACGTCTCCGCAGAGTTTGCCGTCAACTCTGTTGATACCCACGTCAATTACTATTGCTCCGTCTTTAACCATATCCGCCGTGACGAACTTAGGCTTGCCTATTGCAACGACGAGAATGTCCGCTTGCTTAGTTATCTCCGCCATATTCTTCGTCTTGCTGTGACATACCGTGACTGTGCAGTTGGCATTGAGAAGCAACATTGCCATAGGTTTTCCAACGGTATTGCTTCTGCCGAGTACTACCGCGTGCTTACCCGTCAAGTCTACGCCGGTGTACTCTAGCATATGCATTACTCCAAGCGGAGTGCAAGATACCGTACGCGGTCTGTTGAGACAAAGACAACCTATATTGGACGCATTAAAACCGTCGACGTCTTTGCTGTCGGGAATATTGGCAAGTATCTTTTCTTCGTCGTATCCTTTAGGCAACGGAAGTTGAACCAATATTCCGTCGACGCTGTCATCTTCAGCCAAACTCTTGATTTGGGCAATAATTTCATCTTGAGGCGTACCGTCGGCATACTCATAGGATAAAGAATTGAATCCCACTTGCTTGCATCCGTTGATTTTGTTGCGTACGTACGTCTGCGACGCGGGATCTTCTCCTACGATTATTACCGCCAAAGTAGGCTTTCTGCCGTGCTTTTGGCAAAAAATTTGAGTTTCTGCAGTGATTTTTTCTAAAGTCTTGGCTGCTACTTCCTTTCCGTATATAAGCATATTATACCTCTTTTAAAGCATTGTAGACGCCCTTGAGGACGCCGTTGACGAATTTTGAACTATTCTCCGTAGAGAAAGATTTGACGATTTCGATTACTTCGTTGATAGACACGGCTAGAGGAATATCATCCATATATTTCATCTCGTAGCACGCAAGCAACAGTGCCGCTAAATCGGGCTTGTAAATTCTGTCGACTTTGAAATTCTTACTGTTATCGGCAATCAAAGTCATAAGTTCTTCATAATGCTCTTTTACGCCGTATACCACCTTTCGAATATATTCTCCGTCAGCCTCTTGAATATCATCGGCTTCCATCATCGTAGACATAGACTGCTCGTCTATCTCTTTTGAAAACAAATATCCGAATATAAGTTGATATGCGTTGAGACGCGCATTTCTTCTGCTCATTTCTCTATTTTATCAACCCGCTACTATGCCAACTACGTTGACGTTGACACTGCTGACTTTATAAAAGGTTGATTTTTCTATCTCCTGTTTGATTTTTTCTTGAAGTTTGCATACGACGACGGGAATGACGTATCCGTAATAGATATTGACGGATATCTCTATTTTTGCCAATCTGTTGTCGTAAATTACCACGTCGATAGCCTTATTCTTTGAAGATGACTTCTTGCCAATCTTCTGTTTTTTTGTATTGCCGTAAGTTACGGATACAACTCCGTCGACTTGCGACGCGGCGCTACCCGTGATGGAAGATATGACGTTGATATATGTTTCGTCGGATTTGTTTTTATCCAAATTAGATTCTATTGACATATATACCTCCTTTGCCAATTTATATTCTAGCATATCAAAGTACTTTTGACAAGTCTGTTGTTTAATTATTATAATAATTATTAACATAAAATATAAAATTGCCGACCTAATTAGATCGACAATTTCAAAATTTGCTTATATATTGTCTTTACTTACACAGCATATGACATTACGTATACTTGATTGCGATTGTAGTTTGTTTCGCTGAGCATTGCTCCAACGATTTGAGCTACGTCTTGAGAAGTGAGTTCTGCCTTGTTGACGATGACGTTGAGATTGTTGGTGGACATGGTTACCACTGCGTCGTCAAATCCCTTTGCCTTGATAATGCTCTCGAGAACGAGTTCTTTCTCGATGAACTCAAGCAATTCAACTTGCTTTTGCTCTGCGCTTGCCTTGACAGTCTCGCTTGCGCTATCGGACTTGATGATTGCGTCGAGATAGCTGAATTCCTCTGCTCTTGCCGTCTCTCTGTTGCTGCGGTGAGAGTTGAAGAACGTCTCGACTGCGGTTCCGTCTCCGCCGGCGTTGCTACCGACGTCGGTAGAATTGTTGATCTGGGAGTTGAGGACAAAATTCAACACACCCGTCACTACCAAAAGCCCTACCATGCAGCAAAGCACGAGCGCTTTCTTTGCGTTTGAAGATAACTTCTTTTTCTTCTCTGTTTTTGCCATAATGACCTCCAATTATTTCATTTCGAAGATTTGAATATTATTTGCATCTATTTTTAATAGAGTACATAACGCGTTGACTATCTTTATTCTCGTGAGTACGTCGTTTCCTCCCTTTGCGACGACGACAACTCCTTGAATGTTGTCCGTCGAATTGAGAGAATCTACCGCTTGAGTATCTTGTCCTGCCTTATAGGTTATCAGCACTTGACAGTCACCCACTCCGTCTATGTCGGAAAGTATATCCTGTATTTCTCCAACGAGTCCGCTTTGTCCGTTTTGCTTTTGCGCTTGATTCGTTTGCTTTGTCGAACTACCCGTTATCGCATTTACACTAAAATATATGCATATTGCTATTACCGCTATGACTAAAGCGCAAATTATTTCAAAACC
>CAMWSW010000169.1 GCA_947176975.1 uncultured Clostridia bacterium
CTCAAAAACGCGCGGAAGGCTTTTATCAAAAGCAAGGCTATACGTCTTTTGGCGATATAGATTATGACGAAGGTTGCGAACACGTTTGGATGAAACAATATTTGACTTTATAATGAATAAAAAAACGGAAGTTGTTGCACTTCCGTTTTTATTTATCAAAAATTGATTTTACTTTTTACGCTTGATTGCTTTCAAAGTCTTTTGCACGATATCGTCTACCGTCAAATGGAATCTTTGAGCAAGGTAAGGCATTTTTCCCACTTCGCCGAATTCGTCCTGTACGCCTACGCTTTCCATAGGAACGGGGCAGTTGTTGACGACTACTTCTGCGACAGCTGAATAAAGTCCGTTACGGAAATTGTGGTTTTCAGCCACGACGATTGCGCCCGTAGCCTTAGCAGCTTTGACGATAGCTTCTTCGTCGATAGGCTTCCAAGTGAAGACGTTGAGAACGCCTACGCTCATTCCCATACCCTTGAAGATTTTGCTTGCCTCGATTGCTTTGCTTACCATAATACCCGATGCGATTATCGTAGCGTCTTTTCCGGGGATGACCGTCTTTGCCTTGAGAAGGTCAAACTTCTCGCCGTCTTGATATACGGTCTCTGCCTTTTTGCGTTGCATTCTTATATACGTTGCGCCGTTGTAAGCAATGATTTGAGGCATAAGAGCCTTGAGCATTGCGGCGTCGGTTGGCTCTACGCAAAGCATATTTGGTATGCCGCGCATAATACCCATATCCTCAAATGGCATATGCGTACCGCCGTTGATTTCCGCGCAGATACCGGGATCGGTGCCGACAATCTTGACGTTTTGTTTGCTATACGCTACGCTGATAAATACTTGGTCATAACATCTTCTCGTGGCAAAAGTGCCGAAAGAAGAGCAGAAAGGGATTTTTCCGCAAGTAGCAAGTCCGGCGGATACGCCCACCATATTTGCCTCTGCGATACCCACGTTGAAGAATCTGTCGGGGTAGGCTTTCTTGAAAGGACCTGTCTTGATGCAGTTCATAAGGTCGGCTTCGACGACTACGATTTTGTCGTTGGTCTTCGCTTCTTCTACCAAACAGTTGCAATATACTTCTCTCATTTCTAACGTATCTTGCATATTATTCGTCCTCCTTACCGCAGAATTCGCGCCATTGCTCTTCGGTGATTGACATTGAGTGACAACCCGCGCCCTTGCTTGCTACAAAGTCTACGCCGTAGCCCTTGATAGTGTCGAGTATAATCAAAGAGGTCTTGTCCTTGACGGAGAGAGCGGTGTTTATAGCGTTTTCGATAGCTTCTATATCGTGACCGTTTATACGCTGCGTATGCAAGTTGAATGCATTGCCTTTTTCATCAAGCGGCTCGATACCGTTGATATCTGCCGTCATACCGTCGATTTGCATACCGTTGTTGTCTATGAAGATGACTAGATTATTGAGGCGCATATTGCCTGCGTACATAAGCGCTTCCCACACTTGACCTTCTTGCGATTCGCCGTCGCCGAGTATGCAGAATACCTTGTAATCCTTCTTGTCAATCTTGCCGGCGAGAGCCATACCTATCGCGCAGCTGAGACCTTGACCGAGCGAGCCTGCCGTCATATCAATGCCAACGGTCTTGTTCATATCGCAGTGCGATGGGAGATTAGTGCCCGATTGGTTGAGAGTCTTGATTTCTTCCATAGGGAAGTAGCCTTTGTCTGCAAGTACGCTGTATACGGCAGGACCTGCGTGACCTTTGCTCATAACTATTCTGTCCCTATCGGGATCTTTTGGATTTTTGGGGTCTACTTTTGCAATATCGTAATAAAGTACGGCTAGAAGGTCGACTACGCTGAGCGAACCGCCGATATGTCCCACTCCCAATCTTCCTATCATCTCAACGGCAATTTTGCGTACGTCGAGAGCTTTGGATTGGAGGTATTCCAACTTTTGTTTCTCCATAAACACTCCTTAAAAGCAAAATATAATTTTCACTGCCTTTATTCTATCACTAATTGCGGCAAATAAAAAGTGTTTTTGAGGTAATTTGGGCAAAAACATATACAAAATTTTTACATCATAATTTATTATTCGCAATCAAAACTAATAAACTGCGTAAAAGAGTCGTTTGTATTACTTAAATAAGATAAATAATTGCAAAAAAATTAACGATAATTTCGTGATAAAAAATTTAAGTAATGGCAATACTTCTCTCGAACTCAAAAAATATGGAGGGGATAAAATGAATCCTTTTGAACTCAAACCTATGTCGCAAGACAAGCAATTCTGCGATTGGTCTTGCCTCAATTCAAAGCCTTACGATAAGGAAGAAGTCAGTCCTTATACAAAGCTTCGCATTATTCTTATGAACGGAACGGAATATGAATCCGTCAATTTCTTGCACCGCTTTTCGCGCAACTGCGACAACAACGATATCCGCAGACACTTGGCAGCTACCAGAAGAGTAGAGCAACAGCAGCAAAAGCGTATTGCCAATCTCAAGCCTCTCAATGAGAATATCTTGGAGCATACGATAGGATACGAGCATTTGGCAGTAGATTTGACGGCGATTCTTGCGCAAAGAGAAAAGAACGGCTACGTCAAGCAAGCTCTTGATTTTGCGCTCCTTGAGGACTTTGACCACTTGTATAGATACGCCGACCTTTTGGAAATGGAGCAGGGCGTCAAAGCGCAAAGACTCGTCGGAGAGTACGTGGAAATTATGCCGGGTAGACCCACGATAGCCGAGCATAGACACCCATACGACAGCATAAGATATCATATCGACAGCAAATCGAGCGATATGTTGACGGTACTCAACACGATGATAATCACGGCGGCAGAACAGCAGACGATGAATTATTATATGAATCAAGGCGCTTTCTACGATCAGTCTACGCTTGGCAGACAGCTCTATACGGAGATTGCAATGATAGAAGAGCAGCACGTCACTCAATACGGCTCGTTGATGGACACCAATTGCACCTGGCTTGAAAATTCGCTTATGCACGAATATTGCGAAGCGTACCTCTATTATTCTTGCTATATGGACGAGAGCGACAAGCGTATCAAGGCAATGTGGGAACAACTCTTCGAGCAGGAAGTTGCTCACTTGCATACGGCTGCGCAAATGCTCAAGAAGTATGAGAAAAAAGACTGGCAACAAATCATTCCCGTTGGCGAATTCCCCGAGCTTTTGGCTTTCCATTCATGTAAAGATTACGTGCGACAACAGCTTGAAAGCGTTCGTCTCACAGCAGATAGAGAGAATTATATCAACGTGGACGAAATGCCAAAGAGCAGCGATTTCTTCACCTATCAAAGCATAGTCAACCCCAAGACTGCAAACGTGGCTTCGCACAAGGTGATAGGGGAGTATATCGACAAGAAGGGCATAGATTACCGCTATCAAATTGCAGAGCATCCAATCGACGCTTTGAGAGACAGACACAAAGACAATACGTCAGTGGGGCTTCGTTGAAAGTTGAGCGCTCCCTTCTCGTCTTACGAGATGGGAGCGGTTGTACATATTAGCATATATAAATTTCAACGATTGATAATATGTACATACTTGCATATTGATATATGCTCATATTTGCATCTGCTGATTTGA
>CAMWSW010000170.1 GCA_947176975.1 uncultured Clostridia bacterium
CTATATAATTTATCTTTACTGTCGTAGCCTCTTGCAACGAGAATTTCCACAAGCTTTTTATCAATGGAAAACTCCTTTGCAAGTTCAATAAGCTCATGTTGATCCATACTTCCTCACTTCTGCCAAATCTCAACTGTTTATTCGATAAATTTAAAAATCTTACAATAAAATAAGAGCGTACTAAAAGTACGCTCTCAATGTCTTTTAGTTTTTAGCGCCTGCGTATTTCGGCTTTTCTTTCTTTAATCCGTCACGCTTTGCAATCTTGCGCTTGTCTACCGAATTTTTCATCAAGCAGTATAGCGAAGGAGCAATAACAAGCGACGAATAGAAACCTGCAATCAAACCGAATATTACCGGCAATGCAAATTCTCTTACCGACGCAGTGCCTATGATTGCAAACAACGTGATTGCCACCATAGTGGTAATAGTCGAGTTGATAGAACGCGTAAGCGTCTGAACGATTGACTCGTTGACCATCTTGTTGTTGTCAATAATACCGCCCTTGACGTTGCCGCCCAACTTCTTTCTATTCTCTCTCACTCTGTCGAATACGACGATCGTATTGTTGATTGAGTAAGATACTATAGTGATAAGCGCGGCTATAAAAGCGCTGTTGATTTGAATTCTAAAGATTATGACGAGGAATACCATCATTGCAACGTCGTGAATAAGTCCGATAATTGCGGCGATACCGCTCCATATCTCAAATCTTATCATGATATATACAAGGATAAGAAGAAGTGACACGCATACTGCAATCAAAGCTGTCTTAATGAGTGAAGCCGAAGCCGTTGCGCCAATGTACGACGTGCTTATCGTAATGGACTCATCTTGATACTCCGTAGCATAATACTCTTTGATTTGGCTTTCCAAAATCTCATTTCTTTTTGTCGTCAAATCGTTGGTCTTCGTATCAAAAGTCGAAGAGATATTGTCATATTTGATGACCAATGACATTTCGCTACCGCTACCCGACGTCTGAACGTAGCTTATTGAAGCAACCGCCGCGCTCTCGCTTATCTCAAT
Organism: uncultured Clostridia bacterium; assembly: GCA_947176975.1. Taxonomy (GTDB): domain Bacteria; phylum Bacillota; class Clostridia; order Christensenellales; family UBA3700; genus RACS-045. The sequence goes on from CAMWSW010000170.1 coordinate 1,030, forward strand.
ACCGAAATTCTCTTTTGCGTATTCTACGATTTGACTTGCAATCTCGTTGCTTGTCAAAATGCTTTCGATTTTTTGATAGTGCTTGTCATACTCTTCTGAGTTGTTGAGTACGGCTGCGCCAAGTTCAACGGTAAGAATAGAGCCGCCTGCAAAGTCGATACCTATATTCATACCTTTTGACATATCCTTATTGATGACAGCAAAAGAAGTAAATACTATCACTGCTACCAAGAAGATTACTACAGGAGCAATTGCCCAAATCCAATGTTTTTCAACAATTTTTGCATTTTGCAATTTTTTCATCGTCTTGCTCCTCCTTTCTTTGCGTATTTGTTTGCGATAAGAGAAGTCTCTTCCTTTTGTTCTTCTTGCTCTTCTTCGTCTTGAACTTCGCTTTCGTCGCCCTTGTCAATCAACTCTTCTCTTTTCAAACCAAAAAGTCCGGCTTTGGATTCGTCGTTGAATACCATAATGCATTTGAGTATCAATCTTGTCAATAGCAAAGATGCAATGAGCGAAAGTATAATACCTATCAAAAGCGTGATACCAAAGCTCTTTATCGTAGAAGCGCCGAAGATAATAAGTACGATTGCACCTATAATAGTCGTGACGTTACCGTCGATAATTGCGCCCAACGAACGCTTGAAGCCTATACCTACTGCCGTACGCATAGTCTTGCCGTTCTTATACTCTTCTTTGATACGCTCGAATATAATGACGTTGGCGTCTACTGCCATACCTATCGAAAGCAATACGCCGGCGATACCTGACAACGTAAGCTGTACCCATGGGAAGATTGCCAAGAAGAAAAGATAAGTCAACGAATAGTACCACAAAGACAAGCTTGCCGCAACACCCATAAGCTTGTACATTACGATTACGTACAAGAAGATGAGCACGAGTCCTACGATACCCGAGATAAGTCCCGCTTTGATAGCCGAGCTACCGAGGGTAGCCGTCAAGGTGTTGCTTTCCGTCATCTTAAGTACGAGCGGGAAAGAACCCGATTGAATTCTTACCGCCAAGTCGTACGCTTGGTCATAGGTGTAGTTGCCGCTTATCGACGCAGTACCTGTCGAAATAGCTTCGTTTACTTTTGGAGCAATGACGTATTCGTCGTTGATCCATATAGACATCTGCGAACCCGACAATGCGCTTGTAGCCGATGAAAACTTCTTTGTACCCTCTTCCGTAAAGCTGAGCGATACGGTATAATAACCTGTCTCTTGGTCATAACTTACGCCTGCGTTTGCGACATCAGTACCCGTCAACTTGCTGTCGAGTTTTACTTTTCCGTTTGCGTCGTCGAGAGAAAGGTCGCCTTCTGCGCCGTCAACGTACTCTTTGAATTCCAAACTTGATGGACGTCCAATCAAATTGAAAATTCTTTCCGGATCGTCTTCGTCAGGAATTTCCACACGGATTCTTTCGTTAGACACGGTTACTTGAGCCTCTGTGTAGCCCTTGCCGAAAAGCAATGCTTCAAGACTTGCTCTCGTACCTTCGATCAAAGAATCCAAATTTCCATTTTGCTCATCTGTAAGATTGGATTTATCGACTTCATACTCTGCGTATACACCGCCGCTGAGGTCGAGACCCAAACTTATATTTTTGATATAGGCGTAATAATTAGTAACACCCAACTCACCGTTGTCCAAAGACAAAAATCCAAAGACCGAGCCGAGCACTATCAATATTGCCAAGACTGTCAATATCACAATTGACTGCCACTTTTTCACTTACGGTTGCCTCCCTAAAATATTAGTCTATTCTATTATATATATATAATAATAATAAGTCAATAAAAATTATTGACTTTTCACTCAAAAATTATATAACAAAATTAAAGCGTATCGGTTGATTGCCGATACGCCTCAGTTTAGTCCTCTGAATTGTTAAGTTCTTTTAAAAACTCATTATAGAGCTTGTCCAACAATTCCTCGTCTTCTACGGGAATAAATACGTCGTTGCCGTCTGCATCCGATTGAATATGGAAAATTACCATTTCCGTCTCTTCTTCACTATCAGCCGACTTCTCTTCCTCGCCTTCCATTTCCTCAAGCGGCTCAAGATACATATACCACTCTTCTTCGTAATCAAGCGTAGCTATGTGTCTGAATTCAACTTCTTTTCCTTCTTCGTCTGCAAGCACGATAATTTCTTCGTCTTCTTGCAATTCCGTATTATCCTTTTTATTTTCTGCCATAACGTAATACCTCCTTTATTACTCTACTATAATATCTTAAAACGTCGGCATTGTCAACTGCGCAACTTACAAATAAAATTTTTTGTATTGTCAAATAATGTCGATTATATGAATTTTTGCGATATGTGTCGATTATTTTAAGTTTATTTTTTTCCGAAAATAATCTCGTACAGCGCCGTTGACATACTCACTCCTGCGTTAAGCGATTCGATTTTGCCGCTCATAGGAAGTGAAATTATCTTGCTTGCTTCCCTAAATTCTTTGGACAATCCTTTGCTTTCATTGCCTACGACAAGCGCAAAAGGCAGACTTATCT
>CAMWSW010000171.1 GCA_947176975.1 uncultured Clostridia bacterium
GCTCGTGATACTTCGTATTGATATACTGCATTAAATCCAGTGGTTGAACTTTGTACTCTTTCATAATATTATCTCCTTTTTGCAAGTTAATTGTAAATCTAATTTTACTTCACCGCCACAACATAAAAACCGAAAAGTGTTGGTTTCTAATTGATTTCTTATTATTTTTTTGCTATAATGAAGCATATAACGACTATAAGGCAGAAAATTATGAACAGATCGGAATCCAAATTTCAAAATACGGCGAATAAAATGGGCGGCGCGCTTGTAACTTTGTTGGAAAGCAAAGAGTTTACCGATATATCAATTATGGATATTTGCAATGCGGCGGGCGTAAACCGCTCCACCTTTTACGCGCACTACGATAATACGTACGATTTATTAAAACAAGCATATCAAGGTATGATAGCCAACTTCTTAAGCGAATGCACGTTCGACGAACCCGTAGATTTAGCTAATATGCGCAAACTGAATAAGGACGATTTGAATTTTATTACGCCAAAATACTTACTGCCATACTTGGAATATATAAGAACGCATAAACGGCTTTTCAAAATTTACGCCGAAAATGCAAGCGCGTTTGACGCCAATGAGATGGACAATTATATGATAGAGAATCTTTTTGTTCCTATCTATGCGAAATACGGCGTCAGAGATAAAAAACTCATCTACTATATGCAAAAGTATTTTCTCAAAGGTATTGACGCAATTATACACGAATGGGTTAGAGGCGACTGCGAAGACGATATATTGTTTATCTGCGAAATTATAATCTACTGCGTAAGACCAAACTCTGAAATTTAAAGGTGGGAAATTATGAATAGATGGAAAAAGTTTTTACAATGGCTCAATAATCCCAAATGGTATTTCCTACTACCGATTATGCTTATTGCAATAGGCTCGACGGTTGGCGGAACGCTGATCGTGGTCCAGCCTCATCTAAGTCATTATAGCGCTTGGGGCTTTGCCTTGCTTGGCATTGCAGGCGTGACGCTAGCCTATTCAATATTCGCCATAGTACGTCTCTACCCCAACCTCAAAGCGCGCATATTGCAATGGGCGAAAAAGTATCCGCGCATTGACAAAGTGTTCAATGAATATGGGTTTACGACGTTGATATTTACCGCAATCTCAATAATTATTACCTTTGCAATCGCATTGTACAACGGATTGATAGCATTAGGCATAGTCTTTTCGCCGGAAGTACCCTCGAATCTTGCAATATGGTTTGGTTCGTTGGCTGCATATTATATTGTGCTGATAATTCTTCGCAGCTGTATACTTGTCTACTACGGCAAAAGAAAAAGGGCTCTCAACAACGGACAGTCCCAGACGGATACGCTTATACGCGACAGCAAACTTTATCGCGCTTGCGGAATAATGTTGTTTTTGTTGCCCGTATGCCTATCATTTACAATTCTGCAAATGGTACGCGACGGCTCATCTTTTGAGCATAAAGGCGTGACGATTTACGTCAACGCCATATACGCCTTCTACAAAATAATATCGTCAATCTATAGTTTCATCAAAGAACGTCGCAACAATTCAATGGTAATTATGGCAACGAAGAATATAAAACTTGCCGACGCTATGGTATCTATTCTTGCCCTGCAAACGGCTATGTTCCGCGAATTTGGTTCTGGGATGCAAGGCTTCGAAGTCAATGTTATGAACGCCCTAATGGGCGCGGTCGTATGCGGACTGACCATTGTTATAGGCGTGATTATGATAGTAAAAGCAAACTTACAAATTAAAAAATTAAAACAACAAACAACCGGCAGTACACAAATTGAAGATAATAAATCTCAAAACAACGTTGAATAGTTGAGTTTTTTAAACACCTCTCCAATTAAAAACGTTTTCTATACAATGAGCATGATTTAACGGATCTCATCGTTGAACAAAATGTCAAGATAGTAATTAAAAAAATCGTCGTACTTGCCGTACGACGATTTGAATTAAATGCTGTATTGGCGGAAAAGGCGCATTTTAAATTTGCCTAGCCTACCTTTTGCCAAACTTATTTGTACTCGAATTTTACGACCATTTCGTGATAGCTTACCACGTCGGCTTTGAGCACGAGTTGGGTGTTGACCTTATCCTTCTTGGTATAGTAAGAGATGACTTTCTCGTTGTAAATCTCCAACTGGTTGATTCTCTTCTTACCTTTGCTGTAAAGCACCGTAAGACGATTGTTGTTCATACCGTAGACGTTGTCCCAATTATAGGATATATCTTCGCCGTAGTTGTTCCAATACGCCTTGTCGCTTTCGTCATTGATTGCTCTTGTGACTACTTCTCCGTCCTTGTCAAAGACCTGTCTCGACTCTATTCTCATAAAGTGAGTGTAGATTCTGAAGTTGTCGCTTGCGCTGATACCACAGTCCGATATAGCTTCGCCGTCGACACTCGCTTTGATAATAAATAAAGGATTGAATCCGTCGGAAAGACTTCCGCTGACCGCGCCGTCTTTGACCTCAAACGTCAATTTGTCGATTACGGTGAATTTCTTTTCGTAATTCTTGACTTTGTCTTTGTTGTTGTAATAAGTCTTTCTGTCCGTATCTTCAAATGTGGTCGTCTTGACGGTATAGTTGTTCACGTCAGTGTAATCCACCTCAAAGTACATAAAGTGAACGTACTCTTTCGATCCAGACGGCCAGCCTGCGTTGCTCTCGTCTCCGCGAGTAATGCAATCATTGATGACGGTTCCGTCGTCATTGGTCTTTCTGTAATAGGTGTAGGCATACATAAAGTTTGCCTTCCAAGCCTTGTTGAACAATTCTTCCGAGAGAGAATTGAGCGTCGTGACGCTCTTTTCAATCGACTGCGCAGCCTTGGCGTAATAATCGTTTTCTTTTTCCTCTTGGCTCTTACAGCCGACGAACAGCGAGCAAGTCATTGCCGCAAGCAAAAGTATAGAGGTAATCAATATAAATTTCTTTTTGGTATTCATTATTTTTCCTCCTTATCTTGCGTATCTGCATTATCTTGCGCTTCTACCGTCTCTGTATTGACTTGAGTTTCTTCTTTGACAGCTTTTATTTCTTCTTCAAGCTCTTGCTTTCTCTCTTCTTCTGCGACTACAGAATATACGTCAGTCTCACCTTTGGTCTCTTCGTCTACGATACCCTCGAGTCTCTTTGCGTCTTCAAGTCTCTTGACGGCAAGTCTGCCCTGTATCTCCGCCATCTTCTTACCGCTGAGCTTATAGAAGAGTATCGGTACGATAGATATGAGGTTGAGTACCGCAGGAATTATCGTGTATATCGAGAACAAACCTAACTTTGTGAAGTCGGACTGTACCGGAGTGTGGTCGTTGAGGAATGGCAACGCCTGTGAGAATCCGAAGAATACGAGCAAGTAGCTCATCGTATAGTCCTTGAATCCCGAAGATATCTTGGAACGCAAACTCATAAGCGAGAATGTAATACCTTCGCATCTGTCTCCCGTCTTGTCTTCCCAATAGTCAAGCGTATCGGTAGCCATAAGGTGCGGTATGACGTTGAGAATACCTACA
>CAMWSW010000172.1 GCA_947176975.1 uncultured Clostridia bacterium
TTGACGGATTGAGACAGTACGCGCTCTCCAAGCCGAATAGCAAAGAGAAGAAAGCTACGTACGCAATTACTATAGGACAGTCAACGGTAAATCCGCTCTTGAAACTTACAATAAAGAAGGACACTACAGTGGCTCTCTTCAAGATGGAAGACGAGTATTTGAAAGACATCAAGAGAGATGCGACCAGCGATGGCACTAAAGTCAAAGTCAAAGAGACTGAAGTCGTCATCAGCGACGCGCAAGCTTGCAAAGTAGCGAAGAATATGATTGATTTGCGCGAAGACCAAATAGAGAGGTATCAAGACTTGCTCAAAGAGCAACGCGCAATGAAAAACAAAAAATAAGAGCAAAGGCGAGAGTTTTCTCGCCTTTGTAATATACATTTATTATATTATAATTATTATATATCAATAATTATATATGGCTCTTACGTATTACCGAATATTTTTGAAAAACCCATAACAAACGCTTGACTTAGAACTTAATTACATATAAAATATTTATGCTATGAGTAAAGTTATACCCATAGTCTAAACTTATGCACAAAAGAACGGTGGGTGTGACCGTTTTTAGTCAAAGATATGAGATTATCCTTCGGGGTTGCTGGATAACTCATCCGACACATTAACACAGGAGGTTAGCAAAATGCCAACAATCAATCAGCTTATCAGGCAAGGACGTGAGAAGCAAGTCAAGAAGTCTACTGCTCCTATCATGCAGAAGAATCCGCAAAAGAGAGGCGTATGTCTTTCCGTTACGACGACTTCTCCTAAAAAACCTAACTCAGCTATGAGAAAGATTGCCAGAGTTCGTCTTGTCAACGGTCTTGAGGGTACTATTTATATACCCGGTATCGGACACAATTTGCAAGAGCACAGCGTGGTACTCATCAGAGGCGGAAGAGTTAGAGATTTGCCTGGTGTAAGATATCACATTATTCGTGGTACTTTGGATAGCGCAGGCGTTGCAAAGCGTATGCAGGCAAGATCCAAATATGGCGCAAAGAGACCTAAATAAGCTATCAGCTATTTAGTCGGATGTAATCATTTATTCACAATCTAAAAAGGAGGTATAGAGTTTATGCCAAGAAGAAATTCGGTCCCAGTAAGGGACGTATTGCCGGATCCAGTATACGGCAGTAAGGTTATCACAAAGTTTGTCAATCAAATTATGTGGGATGGAAAAAGAGGTATCGCGCAGTCTATCGTGTACGACGCTTTTAATATAGTAGAACAAAAATTGGGAGTACCCGCTATGGAGGTATTCAACAAGGCTATGGAGAACGTAATGCCTACGCTCGAAGTTAAAGCAAGAAGAGTAGGCGGTTCTACTTACCAAGTTCCTATGGAGATTCGTCCTGCAAGAAGACAGACGCTTGCAATCAGATGGCTTGTCACTTTCTCACGCAAGAGAGGCGAGAAGACTATGGTCGAGAGAGTAGCCGCAGAATTGATGGACGCTTACAACAACACGGGCAATTCCGTCAAGAAGAAAGAAGATATGCACAGAATGGCAGAGGCAAACAAGGCTTTTGCTCACTATCGTTGGTAATCCCCGCGGTACTTATTTGAGAGGTAAAAAATGGCTAGAGAATATTCTTTGGAAAATACAAGAAATATCGGCATCATGGCGCACATCGACGCCGGTAAGACAACAACGAGTGAAAGAATCTTGTTCTACACAGGTATCAATCACAAAATCGGCGAAGTGCACGAAGGCGCTGCGACGATGGACTGGATGGAGCAAGAGCAGGAGAGAGGTATTACCATTACTTCCGCTGCAACCACCACTCACTGGAAAGGTACGTGTATCAACCTTATCGACACCCCCGGACACGTTGACTTCACAGTTGAAGTTGAGCGTTCGCTCCGTATTCTTGACGGCGCTGTAGCTTTGTTCTGCGCAAGAGGCGGTGTTGAGCCACAATCGGAGACAGTTTGGAGACAGGCTACGAAATATCACGTTCCTAGAATTGCTTTCGTCAACAAGATGGACAAGGACGACGGTAATTATTTCAGAACTATCGACATGATGAATAAGAGACTCAGCGCAAACGCTGTTGCTATGCAATATCCTATCGGCGCAGAGAAAAACTTCAAAGGCGTAGTAGACCTTTTGACTATGAAGGCATACTACAACGAAGGTAAGAACGGCGAAATCCTCACCGAGAAAGAAATCCCTGCAGACATTGTTGCAGAGGCAGAGGAAAAGAGAGCCGAGCTTATCGAAAAGATTGCAGAGTTTGACGACGAACTTATGGAGAAATTCTTTGAGGGAGACGTAAGCGTAGAGGCTATGCCTAAGGAAATGCTTCAACCTATTATTCGCAAGGCTACTATCGGTATGAAGATTACGCCGGCATTCTGCGGTACTTCACTTGGCAACAAGGGTACTCAACTTTTGCTCGACGCTATCGTTGATTATTTGCCTGCTCCTACGGACGTTCCAAGCGTTGCAGGTTACGCTCCCGGCAAGAAGGACGAGGAAATCTCCCGTAAGTCTTCCGACAACGAGAAGTTCAGCGGACTCGCATTCAAGATTGCTACTGACCCATTCATTGGTAAGCTTGCTTTCTTCCGCGTATATTCGGGCGTATTGACGAAAGGTTCTTACGTTTACAATTCCACCAAGGACAAGAGAGAAAGAGTAGGCCGTCTCGTTAGAATGCACGCAAACAGCCGTACTGAAATCGACGAGGCATACGCAGGCGACATCGTTGCTATCGTAGGTCTTAAGGATACCACCACGGGTGATACGCTTTGTGACGAGAGCGCTCCAATTATATTGGAATCCATGGAGTTCCCAGATCCCGTTATTCAAATTGCTATCGAGCCGAAGACCAAGGCTGGACAGGAAAAGATGGGTCTTGCATTGCAAAAACTTGCAGAAGAAGATCCTACCTTCAAGACTTATACCGACCAAGAGACAGGTCAAACGATTATCGCAGGTATGGGCGAATTGCACCTTGACATTATCGTAGACAGATTGAAGAGAGAATTCAAGGTTGAGGCAAACGTAGGCGCTCCGCAAGTTGCTTACCGCGAGACTATCAGAGATACCGTCAATGCAGAAGGACTCTTCAAGAGACAGTCGGGTGGTAAAGGTCAATACGGTCACTGTAAGATTGTTATTTCGCCAAACGAGCCGGGCAAGGGCTTTACCTTTGTCGATAAGACCGTCGGCGGTAGCATTCCAAAGGAATATATCCCAGCAGTCGAGGCAGGTATCAGAGAAGCTTCCAAGAGCGGTATTTTGGCAGGATACGAGACAGTTGACTTCAACGTTGACTTGGTAGACGGTTCTTACCACGAAGTAGACTCTTCGGAAATGGCATTTAAGATTGCAGGTTCTATGGCATTCAAGGACGGCGTAAGCAAGGCTAAGCCGGTACTTTTGGAGCCTATCATGAGCGTTGAAGTTCAAGCTCCTGAAGATTATCTCGGAACAATTTTGGGTAGCGTTACCGCAAGAAGAGGTAGCATCAAGACTACTGAAGAGCGTAAC
>CAMWSW010000173.1 GCA_947176975.1 uncultured Clostridia bacterium
TAGATATACTCACCGAGAGCGACGGAAACGGCGTCTTGCAACCCAAGGCGGACGGATTGGGGATAGAGATATGTTTGAGCAATATACTAGTTGACGGCAGAGAGATAGACGGCAAGGCGGCGGCTGTATTTTCCGACGCGGAGATTTTCAAGGATTTTAAGATAGGCGACAGAATTAAGTTCAGAGGCAGTATCGCACCCAAGAATCTCGTAGTCGACAATCCTTACAGCGTAATGGATTATTGCGACAAACAGTATCATTATATCTATTGCAACGTGGATTTTGACGACGAAAATTTTTGCTTTTATAAAGTGACGTCGGGAATGAATCTGCTTGACAAAATTAAGATAAAAGTCAAGAGCGCGCTCTATTCCAACACGAGGTCGGATACGGCGGGCTTTTTGTACGCAATGACTTTCGGCGACAAAAACGGATTGGACTCACAAATAAAGAACGCTTTCAGTTATACCGGCACGGCTCACGTATTTGCAGTATCGGGATTGCACGTAGGCATACTCGTCGGCGCGACACTTTGGATATTCAAGAGAATAAAGCTCAACAATCGAATAATACGCCTTGTCGTAATGAGCGTAATATTGTTGATATTCACGGCTTTATGCGGATTTTCGCCGTCGACGGTGCGGGCGAGCGCAATGACGGTGATGCTTATGCTTGCAAAGGCGTTGGGTATGCGGAACGACGGAATTTCAAGCACGTCCTTGGTAGCAAGCGCGATTTTGGCAGTCAATCAAATATATTTGTTCGACATAGGTTTTTTGATGAGCTTCTTTGCCGTATTCGGCATACTCACGCTATATAAGCCAATCGAAAAGATATTCAAAAGACTGCCAAAGAAGTTGGGAAGTCTTCTTGCCACTTCTATATCCGTCAACGTTGCGCTTTTGCCATTGATGATGTATTATTTCAACGGACAGACACTTCTTTTTATAGTTGCCAATCTTTTGCTTTTGCCTGCGCTTGCTATTATTTTTCCGATACACCTTTTCGCCGTGACTTTGGCGTCGATAGCTCCCTTTATGGGTTGGCTCGTCACGGCGGTAGCTGCGCCCTTTACGCTTTTGATAATGCTCATAGAATGGATAAGCAAACTGCCCGCGCTAGTTATCAGTTTCGACGTAAACGGCGTCGTTATTTTTATTGGACTCTTGAGCGCGGTCATGCTTTCGGAATACGTATTTGCCAACAAAAATATCAAGCGTATTGCCGCAGCTGTTTTTGCAATAGCTCTGTTATTTACTACGTCGACGGCGTTTAGGATTTGGGGTTCAAACGACCTTTACGTATATTGTTTTGAAGATAAATACGACTGCCAATACGTGCTTGTCGATAATGCTTTCGGCGGTGAATATCTCATTGTCAACGGCAGGACGAGCAGTGACAGCGTGGCAAGCGTGAAAAGCGCAATGCGGGAGAATAAATTTGCAAAGATTGATGGTATAATTGTCGTAGGGGAAGTCGACGGATTTTATATCGCAAAATTGCAGATGTATACTAACTGTCCTTACGTCTACAGCTTTGGACAGGAGCATACGTCGGGCGGAATTTATATGGGCGCTTCCGTCATAGAAAATGGACTGACGGCAGGCTATCTAAATTACGGTACGCTTGACGTCGTCTCAGGTAATACAACAATGCGAATAGTAGCCGACGAGTATTATTATGCGGGAGACGGTAATTATCAAATTCTCGTGACTTACGATATAATAGACGCTGACACCGATGGAAAATATATCGTTTGCGACCTGGGTTTTGATAAATCTGTCAAAAATTACGTGCCTAGTACGTTTACTTTTGAATTAAATAATGATAGAATAAAAGTCGAAAGGTCTTGGAGGTACTGATGCAGGCTCTTCAACTTAAACAAACTTTTAAGACGAACATATCCGATATATACGCGCTCACCGGTGACGACGAGGGCATGATTTTGTTTGCGTTGGAAAAGTTTTATGCGCTCATACCCGCAGAGACGAGAGAGTTTTGCGTGCAAAAGTTCGAAGGCAACGATATATCTCAAGACGAAGTGATAGCGTCGCTGTCATATCCGTCAATGTTTGGAGACAGAAGGCTCGTCATAGTCGAGGACTTCAACAAAAAACTCACCATGGCGGAGACGGAGAGTTGGCTTGATTACGTCGATAATACCGTCGATGGCAATATACTCATCCTCGTCAACTGTCCCACGATAAAGAGCGCGATCAATCAATACGTCGTCGACGTGGATTGCAACAAGATGGGTCTCATCGATTACGTCAATTATATTCAGACACTCTTCAATTTTTATAAGGTCAAATACGACAAGTCTGCGTTGTCGGAGATAGTCAATCGCTGTAACAAAGATTTTGGCAAGATAAACAATGAAATCAACAAGCTTATGATTTATGCTGGAAGCGAGATAGAAATCAACAGAGAAGTAATCGACTACGTAGTTGCGACGGATACAGAGACGCAGGTATTTGAATTCATTTATGCGATACAGGACGGACAGTACGACAAGGCTATGGGCATAATAGGCGTTCTGCTCGGCAGAGGCGACAAGCCGTCGATGATACTTGCGACGATTACTTTGACCTTTAAGCGTATGTTTGCCATCATGACCAACGAGGGCGACGAAGACTTTTTGTGCGAAAGACTGGGGATGAAAAAGGGCGCGTTGTTTATGACGAAAAAGAAGATTGACGAGGCAAAGCGCAGAGTGAGCGGATTTTTGACAAAACTCAAAGACGCAGTATATTATCTTTATCAGCTTGAGTTTGATTTCAAAAGCGGAAAAATTACGCAGGAAAACGCTCTTGATTTGGCAATAATACATCTTATGGGAAAGACTTATGCAAAATGAAAGACAGGCGTTCAACACCCCAAAGACGCCGAAATTAAAAAACGATTGGGTGACGGTGGTTTTGAAGGTCTTGCTGTATGCGGGAATGTTTTTTTCGCTCTTTTACTTTGGCAAGTACAACTTTAATTCGCTTTTCGTGGCGGTAATCGATCCGTCGTATACCGACCTTTTCGGCATTTCTCTTGCCGAGTATATTTCGTCAATGGGCAACACTATGTTGATTGCAATGAAGATAATGTTGCCGGCGATATGCGCGTTGTTGTTTTTCTTATTCTATTTCTTGTACGCAAGGTTTTTTGCTTCGTTGGTATTCAATCAATTGCGCGTATTCGGAGTAGGTTTTGACGTGCGCAAATTCAGAATATGTCTCGACAGCAGCATAGTAATACTGTGCGTATTGCTGGGTATATGTCAGATAATTTTCAATTATTATCCGCTTGCGTACAATTTCGGAAACGTGCTCGTTCCGCCCGCGCTCGCGCTGATCTCAATGGCAATCTTTTACTTTTCCTATTCAAGGGGCTTGGAAAAGATGTACCGACCTCTGCTTCTCAACGTAATGTTGTTGCCGACAATCGTATTGATTATTTTTGCGTGATGGGGGTATGAAGATGATGATTAAATTAAAGAAGATATGCG
>CAMWSW010000174.1 GCA_947176975.1 uncultured Clostridia bacterium
AAATTTTTTAAAAAATTTTGAAAAAATAGTTGACAAAGTTTTTTTGCCGTAGTATATTATGTGTGTAAATAAGATTTACACAACAATTTAGCTCATAATTTTCCCCCTTATCATATAAAGGAAGGGCGGTGGTCGAAAGATTACCGCTCTTTCTTTTACTCTCTTCCAAGTAGATAGTCGCAAGATACTTCAAAAAAATCGGCAAGGCGAACGATGTAACTTGCTTTTGGCTCGTTGATTCCACGTTCCCAATAGTCGATGGCTTTTTGGCTTACGCCTATCGCCTCTGCAAGTTTTTGTTGAGATAAATCTCTTTCCGTTCTTAATTCTTTTATTACTTCGCCTATGTTCATACTTTAATTATAAAATATTTTGTGCAATATGCTTGACGCAAGAAGATAACTTCTTGTATAATGAGTTTATCAAGAAGAAAACTACTTGATAAACTTCTTTTGTCAACTCCTCCTTCGGAGTTAGTGTATACTTGTGGCGAATTTACGGGCATTAAATATTTGCTACACAGAAAGGTCGCGGACAATTCCGCGACCTCTTTGCAATTTTGGCAGACAAAGGATATTTACGATTAGAACTGATAAATACCCGTTGTCTGCCTTGGCGAGGTAATTTAAGATATTCGCCTACGCCAACGCTCTAATACGGTCGTTACTGTTGTTTAGAAGAACAACCGCAGTTAGAGCAACCCTTTGTTTGAGACTTTGTGGCGCTGGTAGTCTTACTCGTCTTTGAGCTTGCGCTACTGCTTTGTTTTGAACTCTTTGCCATAATATCTCCTCCTTTTTTGGATGAGCCTTCAAAGAATTTCTCGCGGCAACCTTGCTATTGATTTATACGCTAAGTACGTCTAGGCAACACGCGCGCAGCTCTGCTACGAGCGCAACACCTATCCTCCCTATCGTACAAATCACTAACGCAATTTTGTGCGCGTCAATTATTTGAATTCTCATATTTGTGACCGATTATCGGTTACGTTAGTATTGTGTACATTAAGGCGGAGAAGTATACGGGTTGGCTTTTTACATTTTATGGCAGTTATACGCTTGCTATCCAATTTTTCATCATATTACTTGCGTTGGCATACGAATTGTCAAGACACGCGTATAGATTATCTGGCGAGACAATCTTGAATTTATAAGTCGCATAGTATTCCTGCAATGCTTTTGTCAAGGTATCTTTGCCAAGCGTATCTTGCAGATACTTCCACATTATCAAGGATTTGTTGTAGGTGATATTGGTGTAATAGTAGTTGCTTGGGAAGCTATTTAGCTTTCCGCCGAGTACGCCTTTGGCAGATTCGCCGACGGAGTTTTGGATATCGATAAATCTATGGAATTGCGAGTACGCGTCGCTCATCATAAGAGAAGAGTACTCCACGTTGCCGATATTGACAAAGTAAAGATAGGTCGCATAGCTCGTCAGTCCTTCGTCTTGCCAAGCGTCGGTAAGGTTGTTGCTACCCACTGCGCCGTACCACCATTGGTGGGCAATCTCGTGCGCGACTACTTCTTCGTACGTTGCGCCGCCCAAAGTTTCGTTGATTACGCACAGCGCGCCGTATTCCATACCGCCTGCGACGAAGGGCATATCTGCGATTGCTAAGGTATCGTATGCGTATTTTCCAAACAGTTTGCCGTATACTTCAAGCGCCTTTTGCGCATAGGCAAGCGTGTCGGGCTTTTCGCCGAGATAGCTTATCTCCACGCCGTCGAATTTAATTGAGCTTTTGGCAAGAGTGGGCGAGAGTATCAAGGCAAAATCACGGATATCCTTTGCTTTCGCCGTGATTATAGTTTCGCCGTTTTCCTCGTCTTGTTTGATTTTTCCGCTTGAGACGAATTCCCAACCGCTTGGGAGATTGAAAGTCACTTCGTATTTAGCCACGTCGGAGAAGTACGGGTCGCCGATCGGCGAGTATTCGTCGTAGAACCAATCCCCGTTGACGTATGCGCAAAGCATAGGATAGAAGCCTGTCAGCGATATGCCTTTTTCGTTGAATCCATATCGTCCGTTGGTGTGAGGAAGAGTGAGAGTATATTGCATATCCACGCTTATTTCTTCGCCTACTTGAAGCGGAGCGTTGAGCGAAACGGTAATGATATTGCTGTCGAAATCGAATTCGTATTCTTTGATTTCTCCATACAGGCTTTTGAGCGCAAATTCGCCGTAACTTATGCCGTCGGGATAAAAGTCCGCTTGTTCTTCCTGCGCGCAGGCAAGAGGTTTTTGCTTGTCAAAAGCGTTTGCATATACGTTGAATTTCAGCTCTTCAATGGGCGCGCCGTAATTGTTTACGACGTCGACTTTTTGCGAGCATTCTACCGTATTGTCTTCTTGAATGTCCAGCCAAATATTATAGGTGGTGACAGGCTCGTCAGCGCCTTTGCAAGATACGGCAAAGACGAGCAATGAGCATACAATGATTGCGATACTGATAATTGATATAATCTTCTTTTTCATACAAGATTTTATGCAACAATAAATTTATTTATGTAAAATCTACAATAATTGGTCCTTGACATATAATGTATAATGATATTAAAATATATGTGTAAATAAAAACATTTACAAAATATACTGAAAAATAAATAAATTATCCGAGGATAGGCCTAGGCGAATACGTCCAAACAGCGTAATTTGAGTTGGATTACGATTGGAGACGAGGTCAAGGCGTACTATATGTACGTCTACCGAGCGACGAGCGTAAGACGACCGAAGGACGCGTTTAGATGTATTTGAATAGGCATATCATCGGATGGAGGACTAAAATGGGATTCTTAAAAAATCAATTCAGAAAGGTAATCCAATGGGAGAGCGATAACGTCAACGACATTATCTACAAATATCCTTTGGAGAGAAAAGAAGAGATAATGCGCAAGTCCGTGCTCGTAGTCAGAGAGGGACAAAAGGCGCTCTTTATTCAAGAGGGTAAGCTTGCCGACGTATTCGGACCTGGCACATATCAACTCAACGATATCAAGAACTTTCCTCTCTTGACTCAACTTTATAATTGGAAGTATCTTTGGGAAAGCCCTTATACGGGCGACGTATACTTCGTATCTACCAAGCAATTCTTGAATATGAAATGGGGTACGTCCAATCCCATTATGATGAGAGATCAAGACTACGGAGTAGTGAGAGTAAGAGGCTTTGGCGTATACTCCTTTGCCGTAGGCACGCCTACCAATGCTTTGAGAGAACTCATTGGCTCAATGAGCAGTTTTACCGTACGAAACGTCGACGATTATTTCAAGAAGATTATCACGTCTACGCTGTCCAACGTAATTGCCGAGTCCAATATCCCTGCGCTTGATCTTGCAATGCACTACGACGACTTGGCGCAAATGGCAAAGGCAAAACTTGCCGACGAATTTGAAAAAATAGGTATTGAAATAAAAGCTCTCGTAATCGAGAATTTGTCGTTGCCGGAAGAAGTAGAAAAGATGCTCGACAAG
>CAMWSW010000175.1 GCA_947176975.1 uncultured Clostridia bacterium
GGAATGTGACTCAACTAGATTGCCAAGGTCGACAGCGACGACAAACTCTTGCAGATATTCACGGAAAAAGAACTCAAGGGCAAGAAACTGCTCATAGTCACCTCTATGGGTATGGCAAAATATATAGATATATCTGAATTCGTATTTGACAAAAAGTCGCTCACCACGGCAATGACATTCAAGGACGAGGACGATTTCGTCGTCAGCGTCAGCGCGGTTGCTCCGCCGGAGTTTGACGACGGCACGAGAGAGGCAAGGGGATTTGTGCTTTCCATAAGCGCAGAGGGTATGGTACTCAACTCGTACGACGACGTGCCCACCCAAGGCAAAAAGGCAAGCGGCGTCAAGTTGATGAAACTCGACGACAAGGACAGAATTATCTTTGCCGAGCACAACGACGGCAGCGGAGAAGTCTTGAGCGTGTCTGACAGCGGATACGCAAAGAGAGTAATCCTCGGTTGTATCGAGCCGAGAATGAGAATGTCAAAAGGCGTGAAACTCAGCGATTCCAAGTCGGGAGAGTGCATTTACGCAGACCTCGTGACGATACCTTATGATTTCGCGTTGATATTCCCGGGCGGTGAAGTCCGCAGTATCAATACAGAGCAGATACCTATAGACGACCGCACGAATAAGGGTAAAAATATCATCAAGTCTGTGGCAAAAGATAAGAATGTCATGACTATAGGCGACGCCAAGAGACACAACATAAAATAAAAGACTTTTACTTATGATTAAGGGGCTAAATTATGAATACTACGTTTAAAAAGAATTGTTTGATTTTGACGTCGATAATTATTGCTATTGCGTTTGTTTTGGCAGGCGCATTTATATTTGCGTCGCCGACGACTGCGTACGCTCAAGTCGATGATCCCGTAGTTTTGGCGGATGGAGATTGCGGATTTGGCAATCATATTTTTGACGAATCGACCAAAAGATGTTCGGTCTGCGACAGGGATTTGGATTTGTATTGGGGAGTAGACGGCAGTGCGCTTACGTTGAGTTCGGATATTACCAATCCCGCTACGCCTAATAAATGTACCGCTATCTGGTGGGACGCAGACATTACTTCCGTCACCGTCGATACCTACGCTTATGCGGGGCAGTCTACGTCGGAATGGTTTTATAATTGCGACCAATTGTGGAGCGTTGATTTGAGCAAACTCGATACGTCCGACGTAGCGGATATGAGTAGTATGTTCGACGGCTGCAATGGATTAACGTCGCTTGACGTATCTAATTTTGATACGTCAAAGGTAACTAATATGAGTTATATGTTTGAACATTGCAATGGGTTAACGTCGCTTGACGTATCTAACTTCGCTACGTCAAAGGTAACGAATATGAGTTATATGTTTGAAAGTTGCGGTGGATTAACGTCTCTTGACTTGTCTGCGTTTAATACCGAGAGCGTAACGAATATGGCGGGAATGTTCTCCGCTTGCGCTAGTTTAACGTCTCTTGACGTAACAAATTTTGACACATCCAACGTAACGAATATGAATGCTATGTTCCACAGTTGCGAAACTTTAACGTCGCTTGACGTAACGTATTTTGACACTTCCAACGTAAATAATATGGCGTTGATGTTCAATTGGTGCAGTAGTTTAACTTCGCTTGACTTATCAAACTTCAATACGTCAAACGTAACGACTATGAGCGGTATGTTCAATTGTTGCAGTAATTTAACTTCGCTTGACGTATCAAATTTCAATACTTCAAGCGTAATGGATATGAGCGGTATGTTCGCCGTTTGCAGCGGTCTTATTTCGCTTGACTTATCAAACTTCAATACCGCGGGCGTAAAGGATATGGAATCTATGTTCTATGGTTGCAGCGGTCTTACTTCGCTTGACTTATCTAACTTAGATACGTCAAACGTAGTTGATATGAAATTTATGTTCGACGGTTGTGGCGACTTAACCTCGCTTGACATGCATAGCTTTAACACCTCGTCGGTAACGGATGCGGAATTTATGTTTGAAGGTTGCAATAACCTTGACGAGATACGCGCGCCTCAGACTATAGGCGCGGAGCCGTTGTCGTTTCCCCACAATGATGACAGATGGTGGAACGACACTCGTAAGATTGAAATTACGCAATATATCACAAGCGACGACGCAGGTCATACTTTATATTTACACAATGCGCATAAATACGGAGATTTGAAGAATCAAGTTGATGCCAACTGTACCCAAACCGGTGTGAAAGAGCATAAGGACTGTACGATATGCAAACGTCATTTTGATTTTTTCGGTAACGAAATAGAGAATTTGACAATTGCCATAGACCCCGACATTCATGTTTGGGACGTTTGGAACAGAGTCGTCACAACTCAACCGACGTGTACCGAAAAGGGCGAAGCAATTCTTACTTGTACTCTTAATTCCTCTCATACTATGATTATACCTATTGATATGCTCGAACACCAATATGAAATGGGCGGACATTGTAAAAATTGCGAAGCGCAAGCCGAGTTATATTGGGGAGTAGAGGACGGTGTACTTACTTTAAGTTCTTACCAAACCTACGATACGTCTAATAAATATCCCGATTCCAAATGGGACACTGACATTACTTCCGTCACCGTCGATACTTACGCTTATGCGGGACATTCTACGGCAAATTGGTTTTTCAATTGCGGGCAATTGACGAGTGTGGATTTGAATAATCTCGATACGTCCGACGTAGAGGATATGAGCGATATGTTTGTGCTTTGCAATGCACTTACCCAACTTGACGTATCTTCATTAAATACTTCAAAAGTAACGAATATGACGGAGATGTTTGCCAATTGTAGCAGTTTGACTAATCCCAATCTATCTTCGTTTAATACCGAGGCCGTAACGAGTATGCGATTTATGTTTCATGATTGCATTGGTTTAACGTCGCTTGATGTGACAAACTTCGATACCGCCTCTGTAACGGATATGATGGGTATGTTCGGTGGATGCAATAACTTAACTAAGCTTAACCTATCTAACTTCGATACTTCAAACGTAACTAGTATGAGCAGTATGTTGTACGGTTGCGGCAACCTTGACGAGATACGTACGCCCAAAACTATCGGCGCAGTTTCCTTACCTTTGCCGGATGAGGACAAATGGTGGAACGGCGAAAAGGATATCACGGAATTTATAACAAGCGCAGACGCAGGCAAGACTATCTACCGCCATGCGACGCATAAACCCGCGGACGCCGTAAGAGAAAACGAAGTTGCGGCAACTTGTATGCAAGAGGGAAGTTACGACGAAGCAGTTTACTGTTCAATCTGTCATGAGGAGTTGAGCAGAACGCATAATACGATTGAAATAGATCCCGACAATCACGCTTGGAACGACGGCGAAGTTACTATTCAGCCGACTTGTACGGATGAGGGAGAAAAGACCTTTACTTGCGCTCATAATTCCGACCATAAAAAGACGGAAAGCGTAGATGCGCTCGGGCACGACTACGGCGAATGGA
>CAMWSW010000176.1 GCA_947176975.1 uncultured Clostridia bacterium
TGTAGTGATATAAAACTTTTTCTTCTCCATACCAACCTTCCTTTGATAAATTTTCTATATTATTATACATTACGCGCAAATAAAAGTAAACATAAAAAGACGCATAATTGCAATTATGCGTCTTAAATTATTTATATTGTCTAGCCTACCTTTAAGCCGGACCGCTAATCGACGGGTCGCACATATTGAGTCCAAGCACTACGCCGATTACTATCCAAAGGACTACGCCGTAAAACATACTTTGGAAAAACGCTTTTTTATAATCCTCATTCTTGACTACGAAATAAAGAGCCAACGCCAAAGGCGGCAACAGTACTCCTGTCAAGAAACAAAGATCTTTGAGCGTCTTGGACATTCTAGACCTCCTCGGCTATCATTGCCTTGACTTTGACAAGACGGACTATCGAGCTTCTCTCATTCTCGTCAAGCTTCATGGTTATAAAGCGTATCGTCTCTTCAAGTTGTGGTATCATAACGTATTCGAGAGCGTTGACGCGACGTCTGTTCTTCTCAATCTCTATGGCAAGCATATTACAGGTCTTTTCAACTTCGGCAAGTTTGACCATGCTTTCGAGCAATCCGTTCATAACTTCCACGGAATTATCAAGCTCTGCGGTAACTCCCGAGAATGAATAGGGATATTTATCTCCTTCAGTACTAGCCTTGACGGATATAAGAGGCACTTCCACGCTCATCACGTTTTGGCTGTCAAGTTCTATCTTGACACTCTTTGACGGCATTGCGACTGCTTCTTGAATTACGGAGTCGTCGCTCACCGCTTTGGCTACGACAAAAGTAGTCAAAGCCGACTTCAATTGAACTTCGACCTGCTCTCTCAGCGCCTTATTTTGATTGGCGAATTCCATAAATCTTCTGATCATCTCGTCGGATTTATCTTTCAAGAGTTTGTGACCTCTCACCGCCATCTTAAGACGCGTCTTCAATCTTTTCAACTCCATTCTAGTGGGGTTTACGTTTAGTCTCTCTGCCATTTGCCTGCCTTATATTATGCCGATTATTTATTGAACAATGTTCAGTTTTGCATTTTATCGACACATATTGGATATTTTACATATTCTACCGTAATTTACCTTTATCAATTATAATATTTACATAAATCATTCGATATTGGCAATTTTACAAGTTATTTCTTAGTAATTTCAGCGTTAATTATTTAAATTGAACAATGTTCAAATTATATATTTTCCGCCAATTTTACTTTATTTGCTTACTTTTTCTCTTCTTCGAGTTTTGCCTTGATTGGATCGTAATACATCTCGAGGTATTTATCCTTGATACGCTTCATCTCCGATCTTGGCAAAAGCGTCAAGAGTTCCCAACCTATCTGCAAAGTCTCTTCAATGGTTCTGTTGGTGTAGAAACCTTGATTGATATATCTCTTCTCGAACTCTTCTGCAAAAGCAGCGTATTGTCTATCAAGCGGAGTAAGCGCAGCGTCGCCAAGTATTGCCGACAGTTCTTTGCACTCCTTACCTTTTGCGTAAGCCGCAAAAAGCTGGTTCATATTACCCGAGTGATCTTCTCTCGTCTTGCCTGCGCCGATACCCTTTTGTTTTAAACGGCTAAGCGACGGCAATACGTCGATTGGAGGCGTATAACCTTTTTTGTTGAGTTCTCTTCCAAAGATTATCTGACCTTCGGTAATATAGCCCGTCAAATCGGGGATTGGGTGCGTTTTATCATCTTCGGGCATAGTGAGTATCGGAATTTGAGTAATACTGCCCGCTTTGCCCTTTATTCTACCTGCTCTTTCATACATAGTAGCAAGGTCGGTATAAAGATAGCCCGGATAACCTCTTCTGCCGGGAACTTCTTTTCTTGCCGCTGATATTTCTCTGAGCGCTTCGCAATAATTGGTGATATCGGTCATTATTACAAGCACGTGCATTCCCTTTTCAAAAGCCAAGTATTCCGCAGCCGTCAAAGCCATCTTCGGCGTAGAAATTCTCTCAATCGCGGGATCGTTGGCAAGGTTGATAAACATTACGGCTCTCTCTATAGCTCCCGTCTTGCGGAAGTCTTGCATAAAGAATTCTGCTTCTTCGTAAGTGATACCAAGCGCAGCGAACACTACGGCGAACTTGGAATCGTTGTTTAATACCTTTGCTTGGCGGGCAATCTGCGCCGCAAGTTCTGCATGAGGCAAGCCCGACGCCGAAAATACGGGAAGCTTTTGTCCTCTTACCAAGGTATTAAGTCCGTCTATTGCGGATATACCCGTCTGAATAAATTCGTCGGGATAATCTCTTGCCGCAGGGTTGATAGGTTGACCGTTGATGTCAAGTTTCATCTCGGGGATTATCGGAGCTCCGCCGTCTTTGGGATTACCCATACCGTCGAATACTCTGCCGAGCATATCTTCGGATACGGCAAGCTCAAGGCTTCTGCCCAAGAATCTAGCCTTTGAAGTGGACATTTGCAAGCCTTGCGCGCCCTCGAATAGCTGAACGAGAGCTCTGTCTCTGTTGACTTCAAGTACCTTACCTCTTCTTATGCTTCCGTCCTTGCCTTTGATTTCGACAAGTTCGTTGTAAGCCACTCCGTCAACGCCATCCACCAGCATAAGCGGTCCTACGATTTCTCTTATTGACTTATATTCTTTTAACATACGCCTCTCCTTACTCTACGTAAGCCAACTTATCAAGTTGCGCCTTCATATTTTCGTAAATCTCATCCAACTTTGCAATTTCGCTCTCGGGGATAAACTTCATTCTGCCGATTGCTTCTCTTGCAGGGATTGCAATTATATCGTCGAAGTCTGCGCCTTTCTTGAGCGCCTCTTGCGAATATCTGTAACACTCCAATATAAGATTGAGCATCTTATGTTGCTTTGTAAGACTTGCATAGGTGTCTACGTCGTCAAAAGCGTCTTGTTGCAAATAGTCTTCTCTTATAGATTTAGCAGTCTCCATAGTCAGTCTGTCTTCATAGCTCAAAGCGTCTACGCCGACGAGACGAACTATTTCGTCTAGATTTGCCTCTTCTTGCAATATCGTCATAGCTTGCTGACGGTTGTCATTCCAAGTTCTTTCGGTATTCTTGCCGTACCAATCGCCAAGTCTGTCTACGTACAGCGAATAGCTCTGCAACCAGTCGATAGCAGGGAAGTGTCTAGCGTATGCAAGCGAAGAACTCAATCCCCAGAATACTTTGACAATTCTCAAAGTAGCTTGCGTGACAGGCTCGGACAAGTCGCCGCCCGGAGGTGATACCGCGCTGATTGCCGTAACAGATCCGACTCTTTCGTCACTGCCAATCGTATTAACTATACCTGCTCTTTCATAATAACTTGCAAGTCTCGAAGCAAGATATGCGGGATAACCTTCGTCGCCCGGCATTTCTTCAAGACGGCTTGACATTTCTCTCAAAGCCTCTGCCCAACGGGAAGAAGAGTCTGCCATAATAGCTACGTTGTAACCCATATCGCGGAAGTATTCCGCAA
>CAMWSW010000177.1 GCA_947176975.1 uncultured Clostridia bacterium
TCCGTTGGCGACCAAAAACTTGCTGTTCTTCTTCTCCACGTTGTTGGCGCTGTCAATGAGAAGCAACGGTATCTTGCGCATCAATACCTCATAAGTTATAGCGGAAGTTGGAGCAGAAATTATGCAATCGGATATATAATACGCTCTGTCCATCTCATTGCCGCTCTTGACGAAGTACACGTTGTTGGAGACGCTTATGCCCTCTTTCTTGCCAAGCTTCTTGAACTTCTTTTCTATCGAAGAATTACCGCCGTCGATAACTATGAAGTTGTAGTACTTGTTCTCGCATACGCTGACCAATGCGTCGCATAGATACGTAGATCCGTATCTTCCGCCGACCATTGTAATGATAGGCAACTCGTTGCGAATATTGAACTGCTTTCTTATATCCTCTTTGCTGCGCTTGATTTGCGCGGGAGCTTTCAACGGCATTGAAATGACGTATATGATATTCTCGTCGATACCCTTGTCGATCAAAGCCTGTTTGCATTTCTTCGTGATGACGAAATACCCGTCGACGTCATGGCTGACAAAGTTGTTCTGCAGCGCGTAATCGGTAATCAATGCAAATATCTTTCCGCCCAATTTGTATTTTTCTCTCGCCACTACCGCTTTATGGACTGAATATTGCGTGGTGCATATCACGTAATCGGCGTCAAATCTCATGGAGATATTGTCAAACTTACGCCACCTCTGGAAGGTCTCGGAATTTGCCTTATACGGCACGATATTACCCTCGTTGTCCTTCTTGCGTGACACTTCAGCCGTAGGCAAATTGATGACGATGTTGTTGAGAGACGGAGCGTATCTATAGGTGAACTTGTACAAACCGTGATACGCCCTGATTAAATGAAAATTGTCGTATTTCTTATCGGGTACGGCAACAACGTCATACTTGCCGTCGCTCTCGAAATAATCTTTGAGCGCCAGCGCAGACGTATCGTATAATTGTGAATAAATAATCAAAACCGTCTTTTTCATTTTGCTTATCCTACACCCTTTTCCTTAATATATCCAACTCTTCGAGTCTCTTGTCCGTGGGTATCAATACCCTTTGCTGAACAATCTTTGCATCCTCTATCTCTATCATATCACTGTCGTACATTTTGTCAATACGCAAAACGTCATTCCAATACTTCGTGGGCGATAGAATTTCCAACTCATCGCCTTTTTTGAATCTGTTGCGCATTTCCACTTCAAGCATTCCTATGTCTTCGCGATAACCCACTACTTGCGCGATAAACTCGTATTCGCACTTGGGTTGAGAAGTGTCCAAACATACGTTGTCTTTGCTGCCGAAATAAAAACCCGTCGTGTAATCTCTGTGCGAATTCTTGTACAACTCGTCGGATAGGTACGCGGGCAACTGCGCGTCCGCTCCTTGCTCATAATATAAATCTATTGCCTTGCGGTATGCGTTTATTACGCTTGCTACGTAATACGGTGACTTCATTCTTCCCTCTACCTTGAAGGAATATACTCCGCTGTCGGCAAGCTTCCCCACGTGCGCAAGCATATTGAGGTCTTTGGAATTGAGAAGATACGTGCCTCTCTCCTCTTGACCTATGGTAATGGGATTGCCGCCTCGCTTTGTCTCGACGATGGAATACTCCCATCTGCAAGCCTGCACGCAGTCGCCTTTGTTGGAAGATCTGCCCGTCAACGCATTGGAAAGCAAACATCTGCCCGAATACGCAATGCACATTGCGCCATGCACGAAAGCCTCTATCTCCACTTCGTTTGGCAAAAACTCCCTTATCTCTTTGATATCTTCAAGCGACGTCTCTCTGGCAAGCACTACTCTCTTGACGCCTTGGTCTGCCCAAAACTTTGCCGAATACTTGTTGGTGGTATTGGCTTGGGTGGATAGATGTATCTCAAGTCTTGGCGCAACTTCTCTGCACAAAGCAAGTACGCCGGGGTCGCTGATAATTACGGCGTCTACTCCCGCGCTTTCAAGGTCGACAAAATACTCTCTCAAGCCCTCAAAGTCCTTGTTGTCTGCAAAGACGTTGGCGGCAACGTATATCTTCTTGCCTCTTGCGTGCGTATACTCCACAGCCTCTTTTATGCCCTCGCCGTCAAAATTCTTGGCGTTGGCGCGCAGGCTGAATTTGCTTCCGCCCACGTATACGGCGTCTGCCCCAAAGTGCAACGCTGTCTTGAGTTTGCTCATATCGCCCGCAGGCGCTAAAAGTTCGACTTTGTTCATAAGTACTTCCTTTATATTTCTCCACTAATCACAATTTCTTTATCACCGCTATTCCGTTGCCTTGCTCTATGAGTTGCAACTCAAGGCTTTCGTTGTCCTCGACGTACGCCAAAAAGTCGCGCATATTTCTCACTATCGTCCTGTGCTTGTGAGGCGGATAGCTATCGCCTTTTACAAGTCCCAAATACAGCACGTCGTCGCACAGCACTACTCCGCCTTTTGCGATATACGGCAACAACAATTCAAGTTGTCTCTTATACGCCGACTTTGCCGCGTCAATGAATACGAAGTCGTACGTCTTGCCTTTTATTACGCTTGGCAAAAGCATATCGCTTTCGCCGTGATAGACCTTGATTTTGTCCTCTATGCCAAGCCTTCGCCAAAGGTCTTTTGCCCGTTCTATTCTCTCCTCGTCCTTCTCAATCGTGTCAATTTCGCAGTCCGAAGACAATGCCATTATGCTTGACGAATAACCAATCGCCGCACCAATCTCCAATACTCTTTGCGGACGGTATTTTGCAAAGATATCTCTGAGTACCGCCTCACATTCGTCGGAGAGTATCATTACGAACTGCTCTCTAGCCAAGTCATGAACGCCCTTGAGTATTTCTTCCTGCTCTTGGGTCATACTTCGTCGACCTCGTCGTCTTCGCTCTTGCCGTTCTTGCTGTGTTCTATCAAAAGCGGGAGTACCATTGGACGCTGTTTGAGTTTGTTCATTATCATTCTCTCCAACTTGCGTCTGACGTTGTTCTTAAGTCCGCCTCTGCTCTTTTCATCCTTGTAGCTCGACGTGGCAAAGACGTCTTCAATCGTGAGTTTGATTTTCTCCAAAAACTCGTCTTCAAAGGCTACGCCTCTCGAGAGAATATCTATCGCCGTCAACGCTCTGTTCTCCACGTCAATATCCAAAAGCGCAATAAGCACGCCGTCGCTTGAGAGCTGTTTGCGCTCTCTAATTACCATACTGTCAACGTTGCTGTCGCCGTCGACGTATACTTCGCCCGCCTCAACGCTGTCGATATTTTGAATTGACTTTTTCTTGATTGCGATGCGATTGCCTATGTCCACAATGCGGATATTTTCCTTGGGTATGCCAAGCGAAAGCGCAAGCCCCTCATGCTTTTTGAGATGGCGGTATTCGCCGTGCACGGGTATGAAATACGTAGGCTTGACGAGTTTGAGCATAAGTTTGAGTTCGTCCTGACAAGCGTGTCCCGATACGTGAAGCTGTTCAATAT
>CAMWSW010000178.1 GCA_947176975.1 uncultured Clostridia bacterium
GATTTATGCACCTTATCAACAGCGGAGCGGCGGCTCTTGACGGCACGGCTATGGCAAAGAACGAAAACGGCGAAAATGTAATCAAGCCTTGGTGGGAGATGAGCAAAAAGGATATAAACGCTTGTATGTCCAAGACTGATTGGTGCCAAGCCAACCTTGGATATTTCAGAGGCGGCGGTTTCAGCTCTCACTTCAAGACTGAAGCTGAAATTCCTGTGACAATGATGAGAATGAATATGGTGGACGGACTTGGACCTGTAATACAAATTGCAGAGGGATATACGGCAGTAGTACCCGACGACGTGCAGAAGATACTTTGGGACAGAACCGACCCAACGTGGCCAAGTACTTGGTTTGCTCCTCGTCTTACGGGCAAAGGCGCGTTCAAGGACGTATACAGCGTAATGGCAAATTGGGGCGCAAATCACGGCGCGTTCACCTACGGACATATTGGAGCGGATATTATCACGCTTGCGTCAATGTTGAGAATACCGGTAAGTATGCACAACGTCGAAGAGGATAAGATATTCCGTCCGCACGCATGGACCGCGTTTGGCACGGAGGACAAAGAAGGCGCAGATTACAGAGCTTGCGCAAACTATGGTGCTCTTTATAAGTAACATCATATACGGCAGTCTTATGATTGCCGTATAAAACAATTTAGGAGATAAATATGGACATAAAGACGCTGTCAACGAAAGAACAAGTTTTGTTGGCAATGAACAGAGTATATTCAAACGCTTTGACGACCACGTCGGGCGGAAATATATCGGCAATGGACGAGAGAGGACATATCTTCATTACGCCAAGCGGTATTGACAAAGGCACGTTGACGATTGACGATATCGTCGAAGTACTTCCCGACGGAACGCGCATAGGCAGACATGCTCCGTCAATGGAACTGCCTTTCCACTCCAATATATATCGTGAATGTAAGGACATCAAGGCAATCGTGCACGCTCACGCTCCTGCGGCGGTGGCATACGCCTGTATGCGCGTTGCTCCCGATTCTTCTTGCGCAAGAGTGTATGAAGACAAACTCGGCAAGATAGCAGGTTCGAGATACGCATTGCCCGGATCGCTCAAGCTTGGCGATATAGTTATGCAAGGCTTCAAGGACGGCTATCGCACAGTCATGATGGACAATCACGGCGCGACCGTTGGCGCCGGCAATATGCAAAAGGCATTGGCTATGTACGAGACGTTGGATTATCTTTGCCGTTCGCTATTTCAAGCGCAGACGCTCGGCGGAGCAAAGTATATTAAGAACAAAATACCTTTGAAAATTACGGCTTATCCCGTAGGAAATATAGACAAGGGAGACAGCGCAAAACGCGAGGAATTAACGGCGTTTATCCAGAGAGCCTATAAGGGACAACTCGTAGGAAGCGGTTGGGGAACTTTAGCGATAAGAGACGGCAAAGGAGTCCTTTTCAACGCCGATTGCGACAGCCCGCTTGACTTGTCGGCTGATGATATCGTCAGATACCAAGACGGAAAAGTGACGGCGGATAAGCCTTGCAAATATCTCGATTTGATATTGAACATTCTAGACAAAACTCCCGAGGCGCAGAGCGTGTTTATATCCATGCCGTCGGCGGTAATGGGCTTTGCTATGGCAAACGTAGCCTTCGACGCAAGACTGATACCCGAGAGTTACATTATGCTCAAAGACGTCAAGAGATTGCCGTATTCGGCTATAGGAGATTACGACTTGATTGCAAATTCGTTGACGACTACTTGTCCCGTGACTATTATTGACAACGAGTGTATTATCACTATAGGCAAGAATACGACCAAGGCATTTGACAGATTGGAAGTATGCGATTATTCAGCCCGTTCGGTGCTTCTTGCAAAGTCAGTTGCAAAGATAAATCCAATAGACGAAACTCAAGTCAAAGAGATAGACGACAACTTCAACGGATGGTGATTATGGCAAAAGACGTGAGAGTACTTGCAATAGATTTAGGCGCAAGTTCGGGCAGAGGTATCATATTCAGCCTTATTGACGGAAAGCTGCAACAAAGAATAATACACCGTTTCCCAAACGGAGCGGTGGAGAGAGACGGCAGACTGTATTGGGATTTGAATATGCTATATACCGAGGTTGTCAAAGCTATAGATATTGCTTGCAAAGACGGCAGACTTGACGGCGTCGGTATTGACACTTGGGGCGTGGACTTTGGATTTGTTGGCAAGGATGGCAATGTCATTTGCGACGATTTTCGCAATTACCGCAATCCCGCCAACGCCGCTGTCAGAAATTCGCTTGACGAGGTCGCAAGAAAAAATCTCTTTGACATTGCAGGTATATCGGACAACGACTTCAACACGACTTATCAACTCATTGCCAGAGCGAGAGAGAATTATAATTTTGACGGCGTTGAGCATATATTATTCACTCCGCAACTTTTGGGATATATGTTGACGGGCGTTGCCGTAAGTGAGCCCACGATATCTTCTACTAGCGGCTTTTACAGACAAAATAAAGGCTTTGACGAGGATTTTTTAAATGGGTGGAATATACCCAAAAACATATTTCCAAAGTGGGTTGACACTTGTTCTATAATAGGAGATTTAAAAGAGGAAATTAAAGCAAGATTGGGCGTAGATTATTTCTTGCCCGTCATTGCCACGCCCGGACACGACACTGCTTGCGCGGTACTAGGTGTTCCGTCGCAAGAGGAGCATCCGCTTTTTTTAAGTAGCGGGACTTGGTCGCTCTTCGGCGCGCTTGAAGATAAGCCAATTGTAAATGACGACGCTTGGAAATACGGTTATACCAACGAGCTGGCTTTTGGCGGAAAAGTGCGACTGTTGCGCAATATAATGGGTATGTGGATAATACAGGAGTGCCGTCGGCAGTGGATAAGCGAAGGCGAAAATATAGACTATCCGCAAATCGTAGAACTTGCCAAGAATAGCGCAGATAAGGGCGCGTATATCGACGTCAACGACGCTGCGTTTGCATTGCCTTGTAATATGGCGGACGAAGTCAAAGCCTACGTATGGGCAAAACAAGGCATAAAGTTGGAAGGCATAGGGGAAGTCGCAAGGTGCGTGTATGCTTCGCTTGCAAAGGCGTACAAAGACGCGTACGTAGGTCTCGTCAAATTGACGGGAAGAAAGTACGGAAAACTTTATATCATAGGCGGCGGAGCTAACAACGAATATCTCAATCAAATCATAGCGGATACTTTGGGTATAGAAGTGTCGGCTGGTCCAATGGAGGCAAGCGCGCTTGGCAATGCAATCGGACAATTCGTCGGCTTGGGTATAATAGAGCCTTGCCAGATCAAAAAACTTATACAAGATAATTACGACGTCAAAATATTTTTGCCAAATTAAATTATATACGGCGCAATTATACTCGACGCTTTTTCATATCCTGCTTTCGTCAAGTGCAATCCGTCGACGGTATAC
>CAMWSW010000179.1 GCA_947176975.1 uncultured Clostridia bacterium
CATATAGGTATGTATTACCGCCTGATGAGGAGGAACGAATATTCCGCCGTACTTCTTGGCTGCCGACAGACCGAAAACGTGATCGTCTTCGTTAATCGTACCGCCTACGGCGCAAAGCGAATTGTGACAGTTGGTCAATACGTAAGGTATTGGAAATTCCTTGAGTCCGCTTGCCTTTGCCGTCTGAATAATACCAACGTACGTGATATCGTGAGACGCCAAAGCGTCAAACTTGATTTGAAGAGGTTGTCCCTTTTGCGTAGTCGGCAAAGTATTGTGCTTTGCCAAAATGCCGTACGCCATTGTGCCCTTATAGGCTTCGTCAATGGCCTTTGCGTCAATTCCCATCGCTTTGACTTCGTCCAAAGAGAGGAATTTGCCGTCAACGTAATACCCTGCTTGCTTTAATTCAATCATTTTAACTCCTAACCCAAATGCTGCATTGTCAACATTTCGGTCTAATAATTATTATTTTTTATTATATATCATAATGGCTTTGCAAGTCAATGATTTGTTACTTACAGGCTTTTTTTACGGCAAACTTTTGGCAAAAACCTATTGGGTGATAAGACTGCTTTGACTTGCGCAATCCCTCCAAGCCCATATCTTCCTGTCTGTTGATTACTCTCACACTGCCGTAATGCTTTTGAGCAAATGCTTGACACAGATAAGAATATACGCCGTCGTAGTTGATATCTCCCTTTTCGATATGCGTGATACCCACGTTGGACGGAGTGATTTCTCCCAAAGAAAAACCTATTATCTTATCTTGATATTCTATTACGTCGGCAAAATAAGTATCGTATTTCTCCACCATCTTGAGAGCCAAAGCAATGACGTACTCTTCGTTGTTTGCCATATCGTCGTATTCTTCGTCGTTGAACTCTTTACTCTCTTCCCATCCGTAGATAAATGCAAATACCTTTTCTTTGTCTTGCGGTAAGTATGAACGGAAAATACATCCGCCCTCTTGATTGGGGCAATACGCCTTGACGAAATTGTTGACGTGATTGCGCTTGGAGTGCAGCTTCTTGCCTGCATACGTCATAAGACTTTGCGGGTCGTAAAGATACTCGGCGTAATCCCCGCTCTCGACGTACTCGTAAGCCTCTCCCAAGATATCTACGTACGCTCTGGGAGAAGACATAACGTACATATTCTCTTTATCGTGTATGCACTGTTTCTCGATATTGGCGTAAGCCTCTTTAATTTTGTCCAAAGCGCAAAGCGGAGGAAGATATATGCGACCGTCGCCTACGTTGTCTTCGTTGAACTTGTCGTGAGGTTTAAAACGAATATATATCACGCCGTCTTCCTCGGCAATTTCCATACTTGGATAGTTGAAAAAATCCCACCCTTTGAGATAAAGCAGAGAATACTCGCTACCGTCGTAACTAGTGAGCTTTTGAATATTTGCTATGCTTGAAAAGTCTTCATCCTTAATTGCCCTAAATAGCATAATTTCCTTATTTTAGTTGTACATATCTTATTTTGTGTGTATAATTGAAGTATGAAAAAATTTTATCCATTCAAACAAAAATCTTGGATATACGCTCTCTCCATACTAGCAATAATTATATTGTTAATTTTTATGATTGTCAAGATTTTGGGCATTGCAGGCGTAGGGAATTTGACGTCGTATCATCAAATCGAAGACACCGTGGCAATCGTCATAATGGCGGTGGTAATTGCACTACTGTGCGTATTCGTATTTATTTGCGGTCTGTCCTTTGGCAAAAACAAAATGTATTACGTAATGGGCTTTTTGGTTGAAAGCGTCAAGTACGAAGACATCATAGTGATAAATATGGACGCCAAAGGCGAATTTATGTTGATATATTACAAGGTCAAGAGACGCGGTATGGTCAAGGACGCCAAGACGGGAATCAACGCCGACGTAATCTACGTAAATTGCAACGACAAATACTTTGACGAAATAATAGAAAAGTTGAGAGAAAAACACCCCTCTCTCGTAGTGGAATTCATAACAAAAGGAGAAGAAAAGAGGCGATGATTAAGTGACGCGAATGAGATTGCGTAAGTGATTTGTGTGATAAGGAGGATATAGAGTGCGGTCGTAGCAGAGTTACGTCCACACTGTATAGACGGACTTAGCGCGCAAATCAATAGCAATATCGTCGCGAGAACTTGAGAAGAGACTCTTAAAAAAAATGAAAGCGGTATTAGCAAGTAACAACAAACACAAACTTATCGAAATAAAGACAATGCTTTCGGGAAAATTCGAAGATATCTTGACGCTCAAGGATCTTGGCATAGATATTGAGATTGAAGAAAACGGAACGACCTTTGAGCAAAACGCATACATAAAGGCAAGCACTATTGCCAAGATGACGGGTATACCTGCAATAGGCGACGACAGCGGAATTTGCGTACAGGCTTTGGGCGGCGAACCAAATATTTATTCCGCGCGTTATGCAGGCGAACCTTGCAACGATAAAAACAATAATGAGAAGTTACTCTCCAAACTCCACGCCCTCGAAGCCGACGGCAAAAAAGTAGACAGAACGGCATACTTCCAAAGCGTCGTGGTACTGTGCTACCCCGACGGCAGTTATATCAGCGGAAGCGGAAGAACGTATGGAAAAATCATCGACGAATATCGAGGAGCCAACGGATTCGGCTACGACCCGATATTCTTAAGCGACGAACTTAACAAGACCTTTGGCGAAGCGGTGATGGAAGAAAAAAATACCATCTCCCACCGCTCACGCGCGCTCAAAGACTTGCTTGAAAAACTTAAATAATTTTATTGAATTGAATTCAACTGCTCTTCTATTATATCCACGCTGTCAAGCACAAATTTTATGCACGGGCGGACTTTGTAATACTCATCGTCGCGCTCTTGCGGCATATATCCCGACGTAAGATTCTTGACTTCTTTGAGAAGTTCTCCGCAATTATCCGAGCCGTTACGCTCTTTGAATTTTGCCACCATATCCTGCAAAACCTTGTACATATCTGCTTTTGCGTGCTTTGGGTCGTCGGAATGACTCAAATACAATCCCATTACAATTGCGTACGCGCTTACCGCTCCGCACAAATTGCGAGTTCTGCCGAAGCCTCCGCCAAAACCGCAAGATACGCCCAGCAGCTGCTTGCGATCAAGCGGCAAAATATCTTCAAACGCCAATACCACCGATTGACAGCAATTGTAACCTTCTTTGAATAAATTGTAAGCTTTTTGTTTTCTCGTAATTTCGTTTGACATCATTATATCCTATTATTTTTGATTTCTTAAATAAAAATATGCCGCATCTTGGCGGCGTATTTTTTAAAGTGAATCTTTGATTGATTTTGCAGGCTTGAAATTAAGCACTTTGCTCTCGGCTATCTCTATCTTTTCGCCCGTAGCGGGATTCACGCCTTGACGCGCTGCTCTCGTCTTAAC